>JAJEIJ010000025.1:0-70504 GCA_022827725.1 Acidimicrobiia bacterium | reverse complement strand
GCCCGCCAAGCCCGCCGAAGTGACCGTCGACACGATCACCGCCGCGGACGTGGAAACGTACAGCGACGGCAAGGCATGGGCAGGGTGGACGCCGATCGTGGACGCGCTCAAGTGCATCGAGAAGGCCGCCGAAGACACCGACGACGGCACTGGCACCGATGGCCAGGACAGCCAAGACACCGGCCAGGACACTCAGCAGAGCCAGCAGGACTCGCAGCAGCAGGACTCGGTGGACACTCAGCAGAGCCAGCAGGACCAGGTGGCATGTTCGCTGGAGTGGGTCGGCAACGGCGGCAGCGACACGGTCACGGCCCGTGAGGGCCGCTACGCGTTCTCGTACATCGTGGTGCGCGGTACAGCAACGATGTGCTCGGCCAATGGGTTCGCCGGCGCGTATGTGTGCGGCCGTGTGCAGGTCGGAGGCAACCTCCAGGGCCAAGTGGCGCACGCCAACCATGTGTATCCCAGCACGTTGGGTTTGTGGTTCGACAGCACTCATACCGGCACCGCGCCGCAACGCGTGGACCATGCAGTCGGCTCCCGTTGGGGGGGAGACTGTAGCGGCTCGATCAACTGGACCGAGGCGGCTTCGGCGTCGGGGCATCGCATCGCCGTGCGCGGCGCAGTCGAAGACGACACCGTCGTAAAGGACTACAAAGTCCAGTTCGATATCTGGGCGGCCAACAACGGCGGGCTGCGAGCGACCCCGGTTTTGTACATGGACATCTCCGACAACGACACGCCGTGTACAGGCTGGGACAGCAGCGACATCACCATCGGCGAGGACGACTACCTCGCAGTGAAGCTGGGCAACACCCCCGCCGGGTGCGGCGACTTCGACTCGACGATCACCCTCGCCATCGACGTCGCGGCGTCGCACAATGGCACCAAGCCGTACCGGGACGGCTGCACTTCGAGCCGCTACACCTTCGGCGACGACGTGGGCGTCCTCGGGATTATCATCGACACCAAGAGCGGCTGGCTCCAGGCCAGCCCCTGCGACGACAACACCATCGTGGAGCGCCAGGTCGTCATCCGCGACACCAACCCCGCAGGCGGCGCTGCGACCAAGACCATCACCATCACCGACGACGACAGCCGCCACCCGATGCAGCCCACCAGGGTGTACGTGCAGCGGCAGTCCGCAGTCCAGAACCTGCCGGACGGCACGACATACGGCTACGACTCCACCAAGACCTACGCGGCGGGCGAGAAGGTGTACAGCGGCTCGTACTGGACATGGACGAGGAACACCAGACCGCTGAAGAACGGCGGCACACAGCCCGCCCCCGGGTCCGAGCACACAGCAGGCACCGGCCGGCCAGACACCCGCGGATGCCGCACCAGCACCAGCGCCAGCGATTCGCAGTTCTGCTGGGACCGCTCGTACGTGCAATACGACTCGGCCGGGGTCAGGGTGCAGACCGGACGCGCCTACTACGAACCGTACCGGCTGAAGGTGTTCCTGAGCGGAGCAGCGCACCCGACGGGCTCAACCTCGTTTGAAGACGACGGCACCGACCTTGTGCTTACCGTGGCCGCCGACGCCAACGGCTTCACGCCCTCTTATGCATGGGTCAACCGCGATGTCACATGCCACGGAGCCGGACCCGGCTGGGTACAGGTACATGTCTACCGAGATGGCGGTTCCAAGTTCGACACGTCCGCGCTCTACCGCTACGGCGGCGACAAAATCCAAATCTGCTGGTAACCCCAGCGGATCCCCCACAGCGAGCAACCAGTCCCAACACTCCCACAGTCAGACAGATCCGTACAGCAACCTACGGGGGCTACGGGTCATATTGTTGCTTCAGCGGGCAATAGAACTAGAGTACCGTCATCGCAGACGAAAGAAAGGGCCTCGGGTGACTGCTGCCCCAATCGCCGAGCGTAAACCCGTGGAGCGGATGCCTGTCCACGGGAAGTTATCTCTAGCGCTCAGAAACTGTGTGTGTTGGACTCATTCTCTCGCGGTCATTGCTGAGATCAAACGCCGCTCCCCGTCTCGTGGCGATATCAGGGTCGTTCTCGACCCGCGCTCTCAGGCGTTGGCCTACCAGAATGGTGGAGCCGTGGGGATCTCGGTTCTCACCGACACAGAGCGGTTCGGGGGGAGCGTCGACGATCTTAGAGCTGCGAAGAGCGCGGTCACTGGCGTGCCCGTTCTCCGCAAAGACTTCCTAAGGACGCTGGAGGATGTCGAGGAGTCGGCGGAAATGGGCGCCGACGCGGTCCTCCTCATCGTCGCCGACCTAGAACCTGGGCATCTGGCAGCCATGCAGTCCGCCGCCCACGATCTGGGAATGGACGCTCTAGTCGAGGTGAAAGACGAATTGGAAATTCAGATCGCTTCAGACATCGGCGCCCCCCTCATCGCTGTGAACCAGCGGCATAAGCCCGAAGACTCAGCGTTCACAGTCGACTACCGCATCGCCGAGCAGTTGGCCCAGCACTTGCCCGACGACGCGATCAAAGTAGCTGCCTCAGGCATCGGAGTCGAAGGCGGAACCACAGTGGCCGCAGTGCGCGACGCTGGATACGACGCTGTGCTTGTCGGCGAAGCGCTCATGCTGGCTGACGATCCCGCTGAAGCCGTCAAGGCAATGCGGATCGCTCATTCGGCATATCTTTAGCCACCCCGCTATTTCTGTAAGGCGGTATCCGGCGCAGCGGCGTTCAGATGGAGCGGCCCGCGTCGTCCCAGTGGTGGGAGCGGAGCGCTTTCTTGTCGATCTTGCCGATGGGGGTGCGGGGGAGTTCGTCGACGAGGTCTACCGACTTGGGGGCCATGACCGACCCGATCGCCTGCTTTGAGCGGGCGATGATGTGGGCTTCGGTGAGGTCGGTGCCGGGGTGGAGGCGGACTATGGCCTTCACTTCTTCGCCCCAGCGGTCGCGGGGCACTCCGATGACCGCGGCTTCGGCGATGCCGTCGATGTTGAGGAGGGCTTGTTCGACTTCGCCGGAGTAGACGTTGAATCCGCCGGTGATGATCATGTCTTTTTTGCGGTCGATCACATAGATTCGGCCGCTTTCGTCCACCACGCCGATGTCGCCGGTGAGGTGCCAGCCGTTGCGCCTGACCTTCGCCGTTTCCTCTGGATTCCGATAGTAGCCCTCCGACACCATCGGTCCTTTGACCGCGATCTCGCCGCGGGTTCCGTCTGGGACCGGGTTGGCGTCTTCGTCGACGATGGCGACGGTCGACAGGACCGTCTCCCGGCCCACCGAGCGCAGGGCGTCGTCGTCGAGGAGCTCGCCGTGGATGTCGCCGTTCACGAAATGGTCGGCGGTCTCTCGCTGCGCGATATAGATGGGGCTCTCGGTCTGCCCGAACCCGCCCACCATGACCGGGCCGAACACGTCGAATGCCTGGCGCAGGCGGGGGATCGACATCGGCGCCGATCCGTAGGCGAAGCGGCGCAAGGAGCTGAAGTCGGTGGTCGGCGTGGCCGGGTGGTCGAGCAGGCTGTAGATGGCGGTCGGCGGGAGGAACAGGTCGGTGACGCGCTCGCGTTGGATCGCTTCGAGGATGGAGGCCGGGTGGGGGGCGCCCAAGATCACCAGCCGGACGCCGATGCCGAGCGAGATGAGCGCGGCGCGCCCGCCCACGTGGGTCATCGGCGCGGCGCACAGCATCACACGGGGTTCGCCGTCCCAGCGCTGGCGCCCGGCCCACGCCAAGGCGACGAAGTTCCGGTGGCTGAGCATCACCCCCTTCGGGGTCCCGGTGGTGCCACCGGTTTGGGGCAGCGCAAGCGTGTCACGCCCGTTGCGCTCCACGAGCGGCGCGGCCGGGGACGCGTCGGCGAGCCAGGTTTCGAGCGAGTCGGCGGGGAAGTCGTCTATGGGGACGAGGATCGCATGGCCGATCGCTTCGGCTGCGCGGGCCGCCGCGTCGGCAAAGGCCGGCTGGTGGAACAACACACGGCACCCGAAGCGCGACAGGACTTCGATGTTGGCGGCTGGCGAGTGGCGCGGGTTGATGGGAACCCAGACACCCCCGGCCCGCAGGATGCCGAGGGCAACGGCGAACGCTGTGATGCTGTTGGCGCTGTAGACCCCGCCGAGGTCGCCCGGGGCGAACCCGCCGCGCTGGAGCGCGTTGGCCACCCGGGCAGATAGAGCGTCGAGTTCGGCGTAGGTCAGCCGGTCGTCTCCATGGATTGCGCAGACTTGGTGGGCGTAGGTGCGAAAGGCATCGTTCAGGTAGGGAAGAAACGACTGGTCGAAGTCGGGGAAATCGCGATCCATGGGCGTCACAGAGCGGCGGTCGGCCGCTTCAGCCGGAGGCGACAGGGCAGGTGAGCACCGGCATTTCGGTGATCGCGTTGAACCAGGCGCTGTACATCGGCGTCGGCGCTTCGGCGAGCGCGATGTCGGGCAGGCGGGTATAGAGCTCGTTGAGGATGCAGCGGAGTTGGAGCCGCGCCAGGCTGGCGCCCAGGCAGAAGTGGGCGCCCGTGCCGAAGGCGAGGTGCTTGTCGGCGTTCGGGCGCAGGATGTCGAACCGCTCCGGGTCTTCGAACACGTCTTCGTCGCGGTTGGCGGATATGTAGGACATGTAGACCTTGTCGCCCTTGGCGATTTCGGCGCCCCGGAGTGTCACGTCTTCGGTGGCCGTGCGGCAGAACTGCATGACCGGCGGCGAGAACCGGAGCACCTCTTCGATGGCGTTCGGGAGGCGGCTCTCGAGGTCTTCGAGCAGCAGCGCCTTCTGGTCCGGGTGCTCGTCCATGAGCCTAACGAAGTGGGCGGTGGTGTTGCGGGTGGTCTCGTGGCCCGCAATCGACAGGGTCTGGAAGAACTGGGTTATCTCCCCCTCGGCGAGCTTGCGGCCGTCCACCTCCCCGTGGACGTACTTCGAGACCAGCGTTTCATCCGGGGCGTCTTGGCGGGTCTTGACGATGTCGTCGAGCAAAAGGAACAGGTTGATCTGATCCTCGACGAAGTTCTCGTTGAACTCGAAGCTGGCGGTGGCGTTGCCCAGCTCTAGGTACTCGCGGCGCCGGTCTTGGGGCACGCCCATCAACTCGCACAAAAGGATCATGGGCAGCTCTGCGGCCACCTCGAACACGAACTCCGCCCGGTCGCGCTCGGCCAGCTCGCCGATCACCTTCGCGGCCTCCTCGCGGATGTGGGGCTCCATCGCCGCCACCGACCGGGGGGTGAACCCCGGCTGGACCAGTCGCCGGAACTGGGTGTGCTGGGGCGGGTCCATGCCCATCAGGCCCGCTCGCTGGGCGGCAAGGGCCATCGGGCTCTGCTTGACGTCGATCCACAAGATGGCGTTCTCCCAACACGAGAAGCGCTCGGTGTCCTTGGACACCGTCGCCACGTCGTCGTACTTGCTGAGCACCCAGAAGCCGGAGGGCTTGTAGTTTTCCACGTCTCGCAGGACGGCGCCGTCCACCGGCGGCGGGTTCCAGAACACCGGCGCCTCCCGCCGAAGCACCGCGAGGTACTCGAAGGGCACGCCTCCTGCCTTCACCATGTCGCCGCTGCTGGCAAGGTTGATGTCACCGGGCTTGAGGGTCATGAGCTTCTCCTGTCTGGCTTCTTGTCTTATCTGGCTTCTTGGTCTTCTGCCGCTGCTGTCAGGAATGCGGCGACGGTTCTGTTGAGGTCGTAGTCGGCGGTGTCGATTTCGGCGAGGCGGTCGTAGGCCTCGGCCATGTCGTCGGCCCGCTGCTGGGCGTAGGCGCGGGCGTGGTAGTGGGTGGGGATCAGGAAATGGCCCTCTGCTATTGCGTCGAAGGCCCGCTGGGCGACGGTTTCGGCGCTCATGCCCATCTGCTCCGTGAACACCCCTGCGCCCGGGTCGCTGTCGGCGTTGCCGCCGTATTGCTGGGGGCGCCGGCGGGTGGCGTTCCACAGCTTGCTCACGGTGAGGCCGGGGCAGACCACGCTGATCCCAACGTGGTCGGGAAGCTCGGCTCGCAGCACGTCGCACATGCCCAGCACCGCGTGCTTGGATGCGGTGTAGGCGCCGGCGTTGGCGTGGGGAACGCCCACCGAGTGCTCCGAGCCGGTGGCCATGAGCCAGCCCTGTTGTTGGCCGTCGGCCATGAGCCGGCCGAAGCTCTGGAGCGTGTTGATGGTGCCCAGCACGTTGACCCTCACCACCCACTCGGTGTCGCTCGAAGCGGTGTGAAGCAGCGGCGCCATCGCCGACATCACTCCCGCATTGGCGCAGACCAGGGCGGGAAGGCCGTGTTCGGCGGCGACGGCCTGGGCCAGCTCTTCCACGGTTGCCGCGTCGGTCACGTCGCACTGGCGGGCCGCCGCGGCGCCGCCTTGGGCGGCGATGCTCTCGGCCACCGTCTGGGCATCCTCGAGGTCTACATCTGAGACCGTTACGTGGCTGGCGCCGCGGTTTGCGGCCTCCAGTGCCAGCGCCGCCCCGATGCCGCTGCCTCCGCCGGTGACCACCACTGGCCTTCCCTTGATTTGAGCTCCCAAAACCCTCTCCTGTTCTGCTTGTGTCAATTGGGTCGAGTGGCCCGGGCTTCGATCTGATCCAGTATCGGCAGCAGGTACCGCACGAATGCCTCGGGGTTCTCCTGCATCGGGAAGTGCCCCACGTCGGCCATCTCGGTGTGGGTGGATCCGGCGATGGCCAGATGGGCCTCCCGGCCTGCCTCGACGGTTCCGGTGTAGTCGTACTCGCCGTTCATGATGTGTACCGCGGTGGCGCCGGTGTCGATCTCGCCGGCCCGGTCGCGGATGTCGTAGTCCTCCATGTAGTAGAAGAGGTCGCCCAAGAACGAGGGCGGCCAGCCGGAGGAGTACACCTGCGACACCTCCTTCACATAGGGCAGGGGTGAGGTGGGCGAGCACAGGCCCTCCATCATCCGGGCCTTGGAGTGGTTGCTCACCTGCGGGTGCCAGAAGCCGAAGAATTCGTCCCGGCTGCCGCCGATGTGCAGTGCCCCCTCGAGGGCGATGACTGCTTGGAACTCGCCAGGATGGCGAAGCGCCAAATCCAGGGCCAGCAGCCCGCCCACCGAGCAGCCCATGAACACCGGCCGCTCCAGCCCCAGAGCCTTGGCCAGGGCCAGGGGCACCTGTCGCAAGAACTCCCCGCGCAGCTCGTAGCGTTGCTCCCACCAGCGCTTTTGCACCGGTGGCACCGATTTGCCGTGGAAGGGCAGGTCGTAGGCCACCAAGCGGAAGCGGTCGGTGATCTCGGCCACCTCGAACAGGTGCCGGTACTGGATGCTGTCGGCCCCGGCGGTGTGCTGGCAGAGCAGGGGGATGCCCGACCCCGCCTCCTCGTAGTAGATGCGGTGGTCGAGCCCGTCGATCTCAAGGTGGATGTAGCGGCCCGCCGGGCTGTCGTGGCGGGGCATGGGGCCGCTCTCGTTGACCTCTGTGGGGCGGTGGACGCCGGGCGCCCGCAACAGCTCGCTGGCCCGCTCCACCGCGGGCAGGTACTGCCAAAGCAGCAGCGGGTTGGTTTGGCCCCGCTGAAGGCCCATCTCGCCGAGGGCCAGCAGCACCGAGATCTGGGCGAATCGGGGTGGCACGGCCTCCATCAGCGGCGCCCACAGCTCCGCCGGTCCCGCAATGGTGATCACACCGTCGCCCTCGGCAGGCACACCAGCGCTGATCTCTCCGTCGACCACGGAAAAGCCGGTCCACGACTCGCCGATGCCCAAACGCAGCCCGCCTGTCCAGTGGCGGACCGCCAAGCGCATCTCGCCGTCTGCGGCACAGGCCGCCGCGAACTCAACGGGGTCGAGGGCGGTGACGGTCATCGTCAAATTCATCAAGGTCGGAAGCGGTAACAGTCATGGTTTTGTGAATTCGGAGTTTTCCGGGGCTTTGTAAAGCGATGGCCCTGTCACACAATGTCCAGGGTGGACAAGAACGCGGTGGCCACCGCCATGTCGCCCTCCACCTCGCATGCGGTGTGCCACGCAGAGCGGCCTGTGCCCCACGACACGAAGTCTACTGCTGTCGAGGCCACCACCACCTCTGCGCCCCCGCCGGATTCCACTACCAGCCCCCCCGCGGCATCAGGGCGGCGCACCGTCCACTCGCTCTCGCCGGGACCGGTCAGGCGAATGGTGACGGGCGCCAGCAGGGAGTCGTCCAGCTCTGGCCCTTGCATCTGGGGCAGCCCCCACATCATCCACTCCACCACCGGCAGCATCTCCTCGTGGGTCGGCGCCGGCAATTCCCGCTGGATAGGGCCTGCGGGAGCGGCGATGTCGTGGTAGAGGTGGCAGAAGCAGTCGAAGGCCAGCCCGTTGGCTGCGGCGTGCATCGGGTAGGTGCCCAGCCCCGGTATCTCGATCTCGGTGGAGGCCAGCGGCTCCTCTTGAAGCCCCGGCAGGCGCTCCAGCCGCTCGGCGCCGAACCGCTCGAACTCCTCCATCACCTCGGCGACCGTCCAGCTTCGGCGGATGTCCACATGCACATCGTGCTCCCGCTCTCGGTTGGCGGGCAGCGGCTGCCTGTCCTCGGGCACCGGAAGCGGGTCGATAACGCTGCGGGCACCCGCTCCGATATGGGCGATCACATCTCGCACCCGCCACCCTGGACATGCCGAGGGAGCTATCCACTCGGCATCCGAGAAGGTCCGGGCCACCTCGACGATCCTGTTATGAAAAGCTCCTAGCGCGGCAACACCCTCAACGGTCACCGGCCCATGCTTGACCGCGAATCACCCCCTGTCAAGAGGATGGGCGGCGAGGTTCATGGTGGCTGCTTGTTGTGGAGGGGCTTGGTTGTTAGCGTCGGGCGGTGATGGGCGAGCCTGATTTCGACAGCTTTCCGGTGGTTGTCCACGGCCACCAGTTCGAGGACTTTCCCGAGGGGCGGGAGTTCGCCCACCACTGGGGCCGCACTATTACCGCTGGCGACAACGCCTTGTTCTCCACGGCTACGTGCAACTGGAATCCGATGCATTTGAACGCCGAGTTCGCCAAGGCGCACGGCCATCCCGATGTGGTGGTCAACCCGATGCTGGTGCTGTGTACGTTGGTGGGCTTGTCGGTGGAAGACCTGAGCGAGATCGGCGGCCCCTTTCTGGGCATGGAGAACGTGAGATTCCACCGCCCGGTGCATCCGGGCGACACGCTCACGGCCTCCTCCAAGGTGGTCGAGGCCCGCGAGTCGAAGACCCGGCCCCACACCGGGATCGTCACCTGGCACACCGAGGCCCACAACCAACAAGGCGAGCTGGTGGTCGACTACCAGCGCACCAACCTGGTGGCTAAAAGGCGCCCCCCAAAGGGCGACTGAAGATGCCCCGCGCCCTGGTGGACCCGCGTCCCCCGATCCCGGCGCCCTACCGCACCGACGAGCGGACAGCGATCCAGGAGATGGCCCGCGACTTCGCCATGAGCCGGGTGCTGCCCATCGCCAACCGCCTCGACCCCGAGCACGGTCTCATCCCCGACGAGCTGCGCGCCGAGATGGGTGAGCTGGGGTTCTTCGGGGTCATGGTGCCGGAGCCCTACGGGGGCCTCGGCCTCGGCGTTTTCGAGTATGCGCTCATAACCGAGGAGCTTTCCCGAGCTTGGATGAGCGTGGCCAGCATCATCGCCCGTGCCGGAATCGCCCTCTCGTTGGATCCTGCCCAGCGTGAGAAGTACCTGCCGCTGGCCGCCAAAGGCGATTGGCTGGGCTGTTTCGCCATGTCCGAGCCTGGCGCTGGCTCCGACATCGCCTCGATCCGCACCCGGGCCGACAAAACCGAGGGCGGCTGGCTGCTCAACGGCCAGAAGATGTGGTGTACCTTCGCCGACCAGGCCGACTGCATCCTGGTGGTGGCCCGCAACAAGGCCTACGACCCCGACAACCGCCACTCCGGAATCCGCCAGTTCGCCGTCCACAAGGCGCCGGGGGCATTCCCCGAAGGGGTGTCGGGCAGCCCCATCAGAAAGATCGGCTACCACGGCTGGCGCACCTTCGAGCTGTCGTTCGACGACTGCTTTGTGCCCGACGACTGCCTCATCGGCTATCAGAAGGCCGAAACGGCCGACGACATCGGCTTCAGGCAGACCGCAGCGGCCATGACCACGCCCCGCATCCACACTGCGGCCCGGTCGATCGGCCTGGCCCGGGGGGCGCTGGAGGACTCCATCACCTACGCCCAGCAAAGAGAGCAGTTCGGACGACCCATCGGCGACTTCCAAGTGACCCGCTTCAAGATCGCCAAGATGGCCTCGGAGGTCGAGGCCTGCCGGGCACTGATGTACCAGATTGCCGCCAATGCCGACGCGGGAGAGAAGTCCGACATGGGCGGGGCGATGGTGAAGTATCTGGCCGCCGAGATGTCGGAGAAGGTCACCTCAGAGGCGCTCCAGATCCACGGCGGCGCGGGCTACACCACAGACTTCCCCATCGAGCGCTACTGGCGCGACGCCCGGCTCACCAAGATCTTCGAGGGAACCAGCGAGATCATGCAGAGGATCATCTCCGACCACCTGCTCCCCCCATCCCCGCTGCGCTAGAACAAGACTATGAGCGATCTGTCCTCTCTAACCGGCTCGAACAACTACTTCGAGGACTTCGCGGTGGGGCAGCGGATGCGCCACGCCCGCTCGGCCACCATCGACGAGGTGGAGAACAACTACATCTCCAAGCAGGTGATGAACACCGCTCAGACGCATTGGAACGAAGAGATATTGGCCGGCTCCCCCCTGGGCGACGGCCGCCTCGTGTTCGGACTCATCACCGGGTCGATGACGGTGGGGCTCTCCAGCCAGGACACCGCCGAGAACGCTCTGAGCGAGCTCGGGCTCGACGCGGTGCGGTTCTCCAAACCGGTACACCACGGCGACACCATCACCGCCTACACCGAGGTGTTGGATACCGCCGATGCCCCCGACCGCGACGACGCCGGTATCGTGCGGTTCAAGCACTGGGGGTGCAACCAGCACGGCGAGGTGGTGTGCGAGTTGGAGCGCCTGGTGCTCATCAAGCGCCGCAGCCACTGGGGGGCGGCCATTCCCGAAATCGAAACCGAGACCAGGGAGGTCCAATGAGCAGTTATGAACGCCAGATGCCGGTGCGGGTGCGGCGCTCGGAGCTGTCCACTCCGGGGCACTCCGAGAAGATGATCGCCAAGGCGGCGCAGAGCGATGCGGACATGGTGTTCTTGGATCTCGAGGACGCAGTGGCCCCGTCGGCCAAGGTGGACGCCCGCCAGAACATCATCGCCGGGCTCAACGAGTTGGACTGGGGCGACAAGATCCGCTCCTACCGCATCAACGGCGTCGACACCGAGTGGTGCCACGACGACATCGCCGAGGTGGTCACCGGCGCCGGAGCCAACATCGACGTGATCATGGTGCCCAAGATCAAGGGCCCCCGCGAGGTGTGGTTCGTGGACGACATGTTGACCCAGCTCGAGCTCAAGCTGGGCCTCGAGGTGGGTCGGATCGGCATCGAGTGCCTGGTGGAGGAGGTGGAGGCGATTCAGACGGTGGACGAGATCGCCCGGTGCAGCCCCCGCCTCGAAGCTCTCACGCTGGGGGTGGGCGATTTGTCGGCCAGCCAGGGGATGCGACTTGGCCACATCGGGGTGACCGACGGCGACGCCGCCCTGCGCTATCCCGGCGATGTGTGGCACTACGCCCGCACCCGCATGGTCGTGGCCTGCCGGGCCGCGGGTATCGACGCCATCGACGGGCCGTACGCCAACTTCGCCAACCCGGAGGGCTATGAGAAGAGCGCGGCCACGTTCTCGATGCTCGGCGGCGTGGGCAAGTGGTGCATCCACCCCAGCCAGATCGAGGTGGCCAACCGTGTGTTCGCCCCAACCCCCGAGGAGATCGCCGAGGCCCAAGGGGTGATCGACGCCGTCGCCCAAGCCGAGGCCCAGGGACTAGGCGCGGCCAACTACAAGGGCCTGATGATCGACGCCGCCACCACCCGCCTCTTCGAGGTGACCCTCAACCGAGCCCGCCAATGCGGCCTCATCAACTGACGGGGCCGATTCGAAGGATGAGGTCGCCTTCGGGTGGGCATTCGCCGCGGGGTTTGCGGCTGTTTCAAAATTAGATCTTGAATCAGCCGTGTTTGTCTAGACCTAGAGCGCGACGTGCGAACGCTGCGCAACGTGGGCGATCTCTCATTCGCAGCACGCGGCTACACCGCATCCCCAGAGGCCATCGACGGCAACCAAGGGCTATTTCAGGCCGCGGGCCCGAGCACAGCTGGACGGATATGCCGAGCGCCTTGTGGAGCACGATATCGACACTGTGCGGGGGTGACTTCAGCGGTAGAACTGGATATGGAACACCGCGTCTTGTGCTGGCTCGATGTGGTGGCGGATGTCGGGGGGTATGGGGGCGCGCTGTCCTGCCGTTACGTTTACGTTGCGCGACGCCTCGTCGGTGAACTGCACCGAGCCCTCCTCCACTACCAACTCGGCCCACACCGAGGTGAGGTGGGAACGGCCGAGCGCGGGCGGCATGGATTCTGCTGTGAAACTAGGGGTGCGCCGGGCCGGAACCGCTGCTGGCGGCACTTCGAATCGCTCCGTCGTCACGACTGAGATCGCCTCCCGTGTAGGGACAAGGCAACAGGATAGATCAGCGGGAAGTTCCATACCCGATCACGCCGCCCGCCCTTTTGGCAGGCGGCGGTTCGCGGTGTGTGGTTTCCGGGGTCGTCTAGGGTGGGGGCGAGTCAGGGGGTCAGGGTTTTTGGGCAGGCGCAGGTGGACGGCGGTCGATATGCCTGAGCTGGGGGGCAAGGTGGCGGTTGTTACCGGCGCGAGCTCGGGTCTGGGCTTCGAGACGGCTTTGCAGCTTGCCCGGCGCGGTGCGCTGGTGGTGGTGGCCTGTCGCGACCTTCGGCGCGGTGCCGCTGCCGCCGAGGCCATCGGCGATGAGAGCGGTCGTGGCGATGTGGATGTCGCCAGGCTGGACCTGGGCGACTTGGACTCGGTGCGCGAGTTCTCGGACTGGTGCTGCGGCCGCTTTGAGCGGCTAGACCTGCTCGTCAACAACGCGGGCGTCATGGTGCCTCCGGCGTCGAGCACTGCGGATGGCTTCGAGCTTCAGTTCGGCACCAACCACCTCGGGCACTTCGCGCTCACAGCCCGGCTGATGGGCCTGCTGCGAGCCACCGCCGAGAGCCGGGTGGTCACCGTGTCCAGCCACGCCCACCGCATGGGCGAGGTCTGCTTCGACGACCTCCAGTGGGAATCGCGCCCCTACCGGGCTGCGGCGGCCTACGCGCAGAGCAAGCTGGCGAACCTGTTGTTCTGCTTCGAGATGCAACGGCGCATCGATGACGCCGGCATCGAGATGCTGTCGGTGGCATCGCATCCCGGCTTCACTCGCACCGGCATCCTGCGCCACAGCCGAGTCCTCAAGATCTGGAACCCGCTGTTCGCCATGCCAGTCTCGCAGGGAGCGCTGACCACCCTGTTTGCGGCCACTTCCCCCGACGCCGAGCCCGGCGGCTACTACGGCCCCAACCGCTGGGGACAACTGCGCGGCCACCCGACCCGAGTGAAGCCCTCGGCAGCCGCGAAGAACCGGGAAACGGCCACACGGCTCTGGCAGGTGTCCGAAGAACTCGTCGGCCTACAATGCCTCCCCCAATGACAAGCCCGCCCCGTCGTCCAAGCCGAGGCCCAGGGCTGGGGCGCGGCCAACTACAAGGGCATGATGATCGTCGCCACCACCCGCCTCTTCGAGGTCACCCTCAACCGAGCCCGCCAATGCGGCCTCATCTGTTTTATTCGACTAGGCGCTCCGTCAGTAGAGCTTTTCTCGGTTGGCATTTTGTTCGTCGCGGTCGATGGCCTCGGCGTCGGCTCCGGCGATCTGCTCGGCCAGCACTTGGCCGTAGGTGGGATAGCTGGAGCGGTCGATCTGGACCTCGGGGTCCCATAGCCGGGATCGGAGCAGCGCTCGCCCGCAGTGCAAGAACGCGTCCTTGACGGTTATCTTGAGCCCTGATTTCGGCGCTCGGCTGCTTACCGAGAGCGGGGCCAAGACCTGCTCGTCGGTGACGATCTCCGCTGAGCCGCATACCCGAAGCGTCTCGTTCATGCCGGGCACGAGGAACAGCAGCCCCACAACAGGGTGGTTCAAGATGTTCTGCATGGTGTCTACTTGGTTGTTGCCGGGCCGGTCGGGCAACAACAGGGTGTGCCTGTCGACGACCTTCACGAACCCGGGCGGGTCGCCCCGGGGCGAGGCGTCGGCTCGGCCGTCTGCGCCGGTGGAGCTGATGACACAAAACGGCGACATCTCGATGAACCTGCGGCAGTGGGCGTCCAAATGGTCGAGCACCTTCTGCGAGGCCCGCGGCAGCGGCTCTGAGTAGACATCGCGCAGTTGCGAATAATCCGACACTCCTGGTTGGGATTCGATGGCAGTCATAAAGCTGAGTCCCCTGCTGGATATGCCACCCAATATACACCGCTGCCGATTGGGGCGGGTCTCAAGGGTTTGGCTGCCGGACGGGGGCAGAATGCGGAGCCCTTGGCCTAAGATCGCCTCAAGCTATGAAGGTGACGCTCTGCGGAACGGGAACGCCGCTGCCCGATCCGAACCGGGCCGGGCCGGCAACGCTGGTTGAGGCTGGCGCCACGACGCTGATGGTGGACGCGGGGCGGGGGGCGCTGATGCGGCTGGTGGTGGCCGGGGTGCTGCCGCTGGGGCTGGATGCCGTGCTGCTCACCCACCTGCACTCCGACCACATCTGCTCGCTCAACGACGTGGTCTCGATGCACTGGACGATGAGCAGCGAGCCCACGCCGCTGAAAGTGTACGGCCCGGCCCGCACCAAGGAGATGGCAGACGGCCTGTTGGCCATGTTGGGCCCCGACATCAGCTTCCGCCTGGCCCACCACGACGATCTCACCTGGGCGCCCATCGTGGAGGTGGAAGAGGTTGAGGCGGGAGACCATTTCGAGGTGGGCGAGGCCGCGATCATGGTGGGGCGGACCGACCATGCGCCGGTGGAGCCGTCGGTGGCGTTTCGGGTGGAGCATGAGGGCGTTGTGGCAGTGCTGGGCGGCGATGGAGTGCCCTGCGACGAGCTCGACGAGCTGTGCGATGGGGCCGACGCTTATGTGCAGACCGTGATGCGCGACGACTTGGTGCGGCTTGTTCCCTCCGAGCGGTTCCTCGACATCTTGGACTACCACTCAACGGTGCAGGACGCGGCGCGGACCGCGGCGCGGGCCGGGGTGGCCCGGTTGGTGCTGACCCACTACATCCCGTCGCTGCCCGCGGGCCAAGAGGATGAGTGGCGGGCGCTGGCCGCTGAGCACTTCGAGGGGGAGATCGTCGTGGGTGACGACCTCACGGTGGTCGAGTTCTAGGCTCTCGCGCACGCCGCCGAATCTGTTGTTGGCGCGCGGTTGGACTCGGATCGAAGCCTTGGGCTTGTGTCCGAAATTGACACCGTTGTCCTGTAACCTTCACGAGGGTTCGAAACAGCCCTTCAAGGCGATAACAGGCGGGCATACATGAGCAAGTTGTTCCAGGTTTACGGTCGCTGGGTTGGGCGCCGTCCGTGGACGGCTCTGGCAGTGATGCTGGTGGTGACCGTGGTTGCGGTGGTCGGGTTAACCAGGACCTCCGACACCGCGGACGTGGAGGATGCGTTCCTGCCCGACGGCAGCGAGCTGGTGGAGGCCATCGACAACCTGGCCGAGAGCTTTCCCGACTCCGCAGAGCTAGAGGTGATGCAGGTGGTGCTGCGGGGCGATGTGCTGAGCCCCGCGGGAGCGGCCGATGCCGCGGCGGCCACCAACACCGCCGCCGCCCATCCGGAACTCGCCGGCTACCTGTTCCAGGACCGGCCGGCCACATCGCCCGGCCATGTGCTGGCCGAGATGCTGGCTGGCCCCGACGGCGACCCCCGCAGCGTGGATGTGGCATCGGCTTCGCAGGGGGAGATTGACGCCGCCATCGCCGACGAGTCCAACGCCGCGCTGGCCGTGTTCTTGGATGAGATCGTGGCCCGCGATGATGCGGGCCGAGTGATCGGCGGCATCGGCATCGTCACGGTGAACGCCTACGGCGACCCCGACGGGCTGGCCGAGGCGCAGCTAGCGGTGGACGAGGCGGTGAAGCAGGTGCCGCTGGCCGAGCTGGAATCGGCCCGTGCCGCTTCTCAGGGCAAGAGCGACAAGGAGTCCGACGACTCCAGCCAGAGTTCCACCCGCAACCTCATGCTGGTGGCGTTTCTGGTGATCGCCGTGCTGCTGGTGCTGTTCTACCGGCAGCTATCCGACGTGTTGTTGTCGATGGGCGGGCTGATCCTCACCATCGTTTGGGCGCTCGGCTTCCAAGGGCTGCTCGGCCCCGACGGACTCGGCCTGATCGGAGCCCCCAGCGTGCTGGCCCAGATGGTGCCGGTGATGCTCATCGGGCTGTGCGTGGACTACGGCATACAGGTCACCTCCCGCTATCGCGAGGTGCGCTCCGGAGGGGCCGATACCACCGAGGGCATCTCCAAGTCGGTGGCCGGGGTGATGCTGCCCCTGGGATTGGCCGGGGTGACCACTATCGTCAGCTTCCTCACCAACCTGTTCGGCGATATCTCGGGGCTGGCCGACTTCGGCGTGGTGGCCGCGGTGGGCGTGTTCAGCGGCCTGACCGTGTTCTTGACCGCGGTTCCTGCGGCGCGCTCGCTGTTGGACCGCCGAGGCGAGGCCAAGGGCAAAACACCCCAGATCCGGCCCATCGACCAGGCCATCCCCGGTGCCGGCAAGCTGGTGCAGTCCATCGGCGGCGCCACGGTGCGTCGCCCCTCGGTCATCTTGGCGGCCACCGGCATCGTCACCGTGGTCTTCATGGCGCTGACCACCCAGCTCGGCACCGAGTTCAACTCCACCGACTTCATCCCCGACGGCACCGAGAGCAAAGAAGACGCGGTGTTTATGACCGAGAACCTCGGCGGCAACACCGAGCCGGTGACCGTGCTGGTGGAATCCGACCTGTCCGACGACCGCACGCTGCGCAACATGTTGGACTTCTCCACGGCGATCGAAGACCCCTCTCAGCGGCCCGAGGCGGTGAGCAGCGCCATCACCAACTCGCTGGGCACCTACTTCGCCGACCTGCCCTCGGACTTGCAGGCCCGAATCCAAGACGAACTGGCGCTTGACGACACGGGCCCGCTTGTCATCGACAACACCACCATCGACCGCGTGCTCGAGTTGATGCGCGACCACAACCCAGCCCGCTTCGACTCGGTGGTGGCACTGGGGGCGGCGGGCAGCGACGACCGCACCATCTTGCAGTTCAACGCCCTCACCGGAGACGCCGACCGCACCCGCGAGCTGTTCGCCGACGTGGACGGGCTGTGGTTCGGCAGCGACGGCGACATCACCCCGGTGGCCAATGAGATCACCTCACTGGAGGTTACCGACAGCCTCACCGAGAGCCAGGCCACCTCCATCATGTTGACCATCCTGGCCGCTTTGGCGGTGCTGATCCTGTTCTTCTGGATCACCGAGTTCCGGCCCATGCTGGCCATCTTGTCGGTGCTGCCCATTCTGCTGGTGCTGGTGTGGGTGCTGGGCACCATGGTGCTGCTGGGCTACAGCTACAACGTGATAACTGCTCTAATCACCGCGCTGTCTATCGGCATCGGCGTGGACTACACCATCCACGTCACCCACCGCTTCATCGAGGAGGTGGACCACGGCAAATCGATCAGCGAGGCCATCAACACCACGATGAGCACCACCGGCGGGGCGCTCATCGGCTCGGCGCTCACCACCGCGCTGGGGTTCATGGTGCTGATGTTCAGCCCCATCGCGCCGATGGGGCAGTTCGGCCTGCTCACTGCCATCACCGTCATCTACTCGCTCATCGCCGCAGTAGTGGTGCTGCCCCCGATGCTGGTCATCTGGGCCGCCTACCACCGCTGGCGCCAAGAGGCCCACTAACCCAGCCACCTGCTTTTCGGGTTGACGGGTGGCTGCCGCCGGGGTCCACGTCTCACGGCCCGGCTGACGCCTCGGCCAAGAGCTCAGCCGATGGCCCTTCTCCTCCTCGGTCCCCCAGCTCGCCAGCGTGGCCCCCTAGCTTGTGCTGTTGCGGGGGCTGGGCCGATCCCTACAAAGCCTCTCGGCCCGCCCCCGCCACTGCCCTCCCCGGATAGGCTGGGGGGCCAACCCCTGGCTGACTAGGTAAAACGACAAGCCTTCGAATCCTGCCGGGGGCGCTTTTTCTGAAATTGATGGAGATCGTTGACGCCTGGGTGCGCTGTGTAGCCCGGCATTAGCTGGCTATAGGTTGGCGAGGGTGCTTTTTCCCACTTTCAGCTTTGCTGCGTTCTTTGCTGTGGTGCTGCCAGTGGCATGGGCACTGCGGCGGTGGCCGGTGCCGTGGAAGCTGTTTCTGCTGGGGGCCTCATACTGGTTCTACGCCGCTTGGGACGCTCGCTTCGTGCTGCTGCTCGTGGGCATGACCTTGGGAAATGCGATTGCTGCCGCAATCAACGTGCGCGCCAACAGCGAACGGGTTCGCAAGCTTGCGGTGGCCGGCGGAGTGACGCTTTCGCTCGGGGTTCTGGCCTTTTTCAAGTATTACGACTTCTTCACCGACAGCCTCGACCGCAACCTGGGAATCTCCAGCCCCGCCCTCGACATCGTGTTGCCGGTGGGGGTGTCGTTCTTCACCTTCCAGGCCATCAGCTACGTGGTGGATGTTCACCGGGGCCGCACAGAGGAGGCAATGCTGCTTGACTTCGCGGTCTACTTGTCGTTCTTCCCCCAGCTGGTAGCCGGCCCGATCGTGCGGGCCACCGAATTCATGCCCCAGCTGCGCTCCGAAGCCCGCCCTGATCGGGCAGAGGTGGCCCATGCTGTCGGGCTCATCGGCCGGGGCATGTTCAAGAAGGTGGTCATCGCCGACTTCTTGGCCCGAGCAGTGGTGAAAGACGCCTTTGAATCCCCCGGCGAGCACGGGGCCCTGGACATACTTGCCGGGATCTACGGCTATGCCGTGCAGATCTACGCCGACTTCTCAGGCTACACCGACATGGCCATCGGCATCGCCTTGCTGATGGGGTTCCGCTTCCCCCAGAACTTTGATGCCCCCTATGTGTCCGACTCCATTCAGGACTTCTGGCGACGATGGCACATGACCCTGTCTCGCTGGCTGCGGGATTACCTCTACATTCCTCTGGGGGGCAATCGCCGCGGTCGCCTAGCCACTTACCGGAACCTGCTCATCACCATGGCCCTGGGGGGCCTGTGGCACGGCGCGGCCGGAGTGTTCATCGTCTGGGGCGTATACCACGGGGCGGGCTTGGCGGTGGAGCGATGGCGGAGCGGAACCGGCCATAGCCCAAGACCGCGGGAACTGGCTCTGTTGGGCTGGCGCTGGACCCCGTCGGACACCACCCGGCTGTGGGTGCGGCGGTTCTGGGTATTCCACTTCGTGTGCCTGGGCTGGGTGCTGTTCAACAGCGAGACGCTGGCCCGCGCCGGCGACGTGCTCGTTCGCCTGTTCACCGGGTGGGGCACCGGACCCGAGCTGCTGAACCCACTGGTGGCCCTGGCCATCGTGGCTGCCCTCGCCGCTCAGTTCTTCCCCCGGTCTTGGACCGAGAAGGGATCGGAGGCATTGGAGAGAACTCCGCTCGGTTTGACCGCGGTGGGTTTCTCGGTGTGGATCATGGTGGTTGTCGCCCTCGGCCCCGAAGGAGTGGCCGACTACATCTACTTCCAGTTCTGACATGAGTACCTCCCGCTCCGACGTCGGTACTACCGGCACTGACATGGGTGGCCCCGGACTTGGACGCGGCACCTCCAGCGTGACGAGGATGACAGCAGGAGTTGTGGGCTGCCTGCTGCTGGCGGTGTTCTTGGTGAGCGGCAAGCTGGTGGAGATCGCCGAACGCCAGCCGCTGGGCGATAGCCGGGACCGATGGTTGGACGTGGCCGAAGGAGTCGACCGGGTGGCCAACTTCTTGGCGTTGAACCGACCCTACGACCTCATCACCAACATCCGGGGAGTGGGCACCGACGCCGGCGAAAAGGTGGACAGCATCCAAGCGGTGGCCGCCAACTTGGCTCGGGAGCGGAGGTCGTCGTCGGTTGCGGTGCCGACGGCAACCCTTGCGCCTCAGACAGCCACTTCTACGGCTCCCGCGGCTACCAGCGCCCCGGCACAAACGGAGTCGCCGACGCAGAACGACCAGCCCTCGATTCCCGAAGCGGAGAAAGACCCCGGCCCCACCGATCAATCTGGGACACCGGGTCTAGCTGGAGGTCCAGCTCCGGACGGGAGCCCGACTCCGGTTGTCAGCTCAGACCCAGACGGGAGCCCGACGCCCACGAGTGGCGACATCCCCAACGGAGGGTCCGAGCCGACCGGAGCTTCTCCCGATCTTCAGCTCGGCTTCGACGATGCGGGTCAGCCCCTGCCACCTCTTCCCCCTGCCAACCCCGAGCTGCTGCTGCCTCCAAAGATCCGCGCCGTCACCCCTGAAGATCCATTGCGGGTATACGTGGCTGGCGATAGCCAGGCATTCTACCCCGGTCACGCATTGGCCGGGGCAGTTGACGGCGGGATGCTCGATGTGACTGTGGACTCGCGCAACGGCACCGGACTGGCCCGGCCCGATTTCTTCAATTGGCCGGCCGAGTTCCTCGAAATCGTGGCCGAACACGACCCCGAGCTGGTTGTGCTGATCATGGGAGGAAACGACTGGCAGGCCATGCAGTCAGCCGATGGAGTGGTGCTGATCCCAGGGTCCGACGCATGGCGGTCTGAGTGGACCTGGCGCATGCACATCACTTTCGACACCCTTGTTGCCTCCCACCGCCATGTGGTGTGGGTTGGCCTGCCCCCGGCCCGGACCGAGCCGTTCAGCATCGGAAATCCACTGATCAACGAGATCTCATGGCCGGTGACCCTGGTGCGTCCCAGTGTGACCATGGTGGACGTCTGGGATCTGTTCGGCGGCGACGGCCCCTATCAGGAGAGCCTCCCTCCGCCATGGGGAGGCGACCCGGTTCGGGTGCGGCAAGAAGACGGAGTCCATTTCAACCGCACGGGGTCGGCCTGGGTAGCAGAGAAGGTCGTGGAGGTGGCCCGGGAGAGGTGGGACTTCGAAGAGAGCGGGTGACGAGAATCGAACTCGCGTCATCAGCTTGGAAGGCTGGGGTTCTACCACTGAACTACACCCGCAGGGCTGGTCGTTCATGATATCCACCCGTTCTGGCAACCGGCTACGACACGAGGAATTGGGGGGTCGCCGGTAAACTGCCACTCCTGTGAGGAGCACAGTCGAGGTCTTGGACGACAACCGGGTCAAGGTGTCGGTGGACATCGATGCCGAGGAATTCGAGCAGAAGCTAGACGAGGCCTTCCGCAAACTCGCCCGCCAAGTGCGCCTGCCCGGGTTCCGCCCCGGCAAAGCCCCCCGCCGGGTATTGGAGGCCCGGCTGGGCCCTCAGGCGGCTCGGGGAGAGGCCCTCAGCGACGCCGTTCCCGAGTATTACGCCCAGGCGGTGAACGACCACGACGTAGACGTGATCTCCCCACCGGAGATCGACATCACTGGCGGGGCCGAAGAGGGGCCGGTCAGCTTCGACGCCGTGGTGGAGGTTCGCCCCCTGATCACCATCACCGGATACGACCAGCTCAAAGCCGAGGTGCCCAGCCCGGTGCCCACCGACGAGGAGATCGACCAGCAGGTGGACCAGCTCCGCAGGCAGTTCGGGGAGCTGGGCCCGGTCACCCGCCCGGCAATCGACGGCGACACCGTGACCATGGACATCTACGGGACCTACAACGGCGAGGAAGTCGAGGGCCTCACCGTGGACGACTACGCCTACGAGGTGGGCCAAGGTGCCGTGGTGCCGGAGATCGACGAAGAGCTCCGAGGTTCTAAAGCCGGCGAAATCTTGGAGTTCAACGCCCAGCATCCCGATCCCGACGAAGACGGGCTGTTGCGGTTCCGCATCCTGGTCAAAGAGGTGCAGGAGACGGTTCTGCCCGACTTCGACGACGAATTCGCCCAAGAGGCCTCGGAGTTCGACACCGCTGAAGAACTGCGGACCGACGTCAGCGACAACATCGCCCGGGCCAAGCGGGCCAACGCCTTGGCTTCCTTGGGCACCCAGGTGGGAGAACAGCTCGCCGAACTGGTGACCGACGACATCCCCGACGCCCTGGTGGATGCCGAAGTCCAGCATCGCCTGCGGACCCTCCAGATGCGCCTGGCCAGCCAGGGAATCGAGGTGGACGCCTATTTGGAGGCCATTGGCCAGACCGCAGAGGAGATGGCCGAAGCGCTGCGCGAACCCGCCCTCCAGGAGGCGAAAACCGATCTGGCTCTGCGGGCGGTGGCTGCCGCGGAGTCCATTGAAGCCACCGATGAGGACGTGGATTTCGAGCTGGCCATGCTGGCCGCCCAGGTGGGCCAGACCGTGGACGAGCTCAAGTCATCGGTATTCGCTGACGATGAAAGCAGTCTCAAGGGGGTACGATTGGACGCGAAGATGCGCAGGACCCGGGAATGGGTTTTGGAGCGGGTTGAGATAAAAGATCCCGACGGAAACCCCATTCAGCGGTCTAGCCTGAACCCCGACAACGAGTCTGACCTTCCCCCCAACACCATCGAGAGCCAAACCATATGAGACCTCAGAACTACATGGTGCCAGTCGTGGTCGAGCAGACCAACCGGGGTGAGCGCTCGTTCGACCTCTATTCCCGCCTGCTCAAGGAGAACATCATCTTCTTGGGCACTCCGATCGACGACACGGTGGCCAACCTCATCTGTGCCCAGCTTCTGCACTTGGAGTCGGAGAACCCCGACAAAGACATCAACCTCTACATCAACAGTCCGGGTGGCGACATCAACGCCATGTTCGCCATCTACGACACCATGCAGTACCTGAAGCCCGACATCACCACTATCTGCTTCGGGCAAGCGGCCTCGGCGGCCGCGGTGCTCTTGGCCGCGGGCGCCCCCGGCAAACGCCTGGCGCTGCCCCATTCCCGGATGCTGATCCACCAGCCCTACGCCGGGGCGTCCGGGCAGGTTTCCGATATCGAGATCGCCTCGCGGGAGATCCAGCGGCTCAAAGACCAGCTTGAGCAGCTTCTGGCCCGCCATACCGGCCAGGACCTCGAGAAGGTCAAGCAGGACACCGACCGCGACTACGTGATGACCGCCGAGGACGCCAAGGAATACGGGATCATCGACGAGGTCATCTCGTCGCGTGACGCCGTCGAGACCGCCGGCCCCATAACGGCCATCCGGTAGGGGGGACGGGAACCGTGGCTAAGTTCGGAGAGGGCGGCGAACTCTTGAAGTGCAGCTTCTGCGGTAAGACCCAGAAGCAGGTCAAGAAGATGATCGCCGGCCCCGGCGTCTACATCTGCGACGAGTGCATCGACCTCTGCAACGAGATCATCGAGGAGGAGTTGGCCGAAGGCACCGACGTCGGATTCAAGGAGTTGCCCAAACCCCAGGAGATCTACTCCTTCTTGAACGACTACATCATCGGCCAAGAGCACGCCAAACGGATCTTGTCGGTGGCGGTGTACAACCACTACAAGCGGGTCCAGATGGGCTCTTCCGACCCTGAGGTGGAGCTGTCCAAGTCGAACATCTTGCTGCTCGGACCCACGGGATGCGGCAAGACGCTGATGGCTCAGACCCTGGCCCGGATGCTGAACGTGCCGTTCGCCATTGCGGATGCCACCGCGCTGACCGAAGCCGGGTATGTGGGCGAGGACGTGGAGAACATCCTGCTCAAGCTGATCCAGGCTGCGGACTACGACGTCAAGAAGGCGGAGACCGGCATCATCTACATCGATGAGATCGACAAAATCTCCCGCAAGAGCGAGAACCCGTCGATCACCCGGGACGTCTCCGGTGAGGGCGTCCAGCAGGCCTTGCTGAAAATCCTGGAGGGCACCACTGCATCGGTGCCGCCCCAGGGTGGGCGCAAGCATCCCCATCAGGAGTTCATCCAGATCGACACCACCAACGTGCTGTTCATCGTCGGTGGCGCATTCGCCGGATTGGAACAGATCATCGAAAACCGGGTGGGAAATGTCGGTGTCGGCTTCGGGGCCGAGATCCGCTCTGATGCCGAGCGAGACCATGGTCAGCTCTTCAACCAAGTCCAGCCCGAGGATCTGATCAAGTTCGGCCTCATCCCCGAGTTCATCGGCCGCCTGCCGGTGGTCGGGGTGGTCTCGCATCTGGAGCGGGACATGCTGGTGCGGATCCTGGTGGAGCCCAAGAACGCCCTGGTGAAGCAGTATTGCAAGTTCTTCGAGTTCGAGAACGTTGAGCTGGTGATCAGCGACGATGCGCTGGCCGAGGTGGCCGAGTTGGCTCTCAGCCGCAATACCGGGGCCCGGGGGCTGCGGGCGATCTTGGAAGAGGTGCTGCTCGACGTGATGTACGAGCTGCCCAGCCGCGATGACGTGGTTCAGTGTGTGGTCAGCGCGGCAACCGTCCGCGGCGAGGAAACCCCCCAGCTGCTCAATGCGGCCAAGGCCCGTTCAACCGACCGGTCCCGGCGCCAAGCTAGCTGACCTCCAGGCGTGGCTGGACAGCCACGTCAATCTGGAAGCGACGGCTGGCGATACCGACGGCCTGTCGCTGGACCCGATGCGCCAACTGCTCGAGGCGCTGGGTGACCCCCAAGCCGACTACCCGGCAGTCCACATAACCGGTACCAACGGGAAGGGCTCGGTGGCCGCGCTCATCGCCGCGCTGGCCGGGGCGTGGGGGATGACCGTCGGGACCTACACCAGCCCCCATGTCGAGCGCATCAACGAGCGCATGGCCGTGGGCGGCGACCCCATCGGCGATTCCGAGTTGGCCGATCTCCTCGGGCACTTGCGGCTGGTGGAGCACCATCTGGTTGCGGAGCGGGCTGGCTCTGTGGCCTCGTGGTTTGAGCTGGTCACCGCAGCGGCCCTGCGCTGGTTCGCCGACGTGGCCGTGGACTTGGCGGTGGTGGAGGTGGGGAAGCTGGGCCGCTACGACGCCACCAATGTGGTGAACAGCGAGGTGGCGGTGATCACCAACATCGGACGCGACCACACCGACGGCCGCCCCGGCTGGGAGCGGGAGGTGATGGGAGAGAAGGCAGGCATCATCCATCCTGGCGCCACCGCGGTGCTGGGGCCCATGGCCCTGGAGCTGGTGGCTATCGCTGCCCAGGAGACTCCCGGAGAATTGCTGGCGGCCGGCCAGCACTTCGAGTTGCTGGAGAACCAGCCGGCGGTGGGCGGGCGACTGGTGTCGTTGCGCACCCCCCATAGCCGCTACGAGCAGGTTTACGTCAGCCTGTTCGGCGCCCACCAGGGACAGAACGCGGCGCTGGCCATCGCCGGGTTCGAAGCCCTGATGGGTCAGGCGCTGGATGAGCCGCTCCTGGACGCCTTGGGCGATGTGAGGGTGCCAGCCCGGTTCGAAGTGGTGGCCCGCCAGCCCTTGGTGGTGATCGACGGGGCCCACAATCCCGACGGATTGGCGGCGGCGGCGGACACGCTGGCCGACCAGTTCACGGTGTTGGGCGCAGCCACCTGGGTGGTGGGCATGATGAGTGACAAGGACCCCGACGCCATGCTCGCCGCCATCGACGCCTCCGGTGCCCGCTGCGATCTGGTGGTGTGCTGCGCTCCTGATTGGCCGAGGGCCCTGCCCGCTGCCGATCTGGCCGCCGCGGCCCGAAATCGAGGGATCGAAGCCGAGGTGGCCGGCACTGTGAGCGAGGCGGTGGACCGGGCGCTGGCCCTGTCCACCGAGGAAGACGCGGTGGTAGTCACCGGCTCCCTCTACACCGCGGGTGCGGCTCGCCTTCACATGGCATCGCAAGATCAGTAGGGTTCGGGGTCATTAGGGTTCTGGCGGTGTTGAATGGCGGGTTGAGATCGGTAGGGTTCTGGCGGTGAATCGGACGTTGGTTTTGTGCAAACCCGATGCGGTGGAGCGTGGTCTGGTGGGGGCCATCGTGTCCCGTTTCGAGGCCCGGGGGTTGCGGATCGCGGCCATGCGCATGGTCACCATCGACGCCGATCTGGCCGCCCGCCATTACGCCGAGCATGTGGAGCGTCCGTTCTATCCCGACTTGGTGGCATTCATCGGCCGCTCACCGTCGGTGGCTCTGGTGGTCGAAGGGCCTGAGGACGTCTATGCCGTCGTCCGCTCCATGATGGGGGCCACCAATCCCCTGGAATCTCCCCCCGGCACCATCCGGGGCGACTATGGGCTTGAGGTCACCGAGAACCTGGTCCACGGCTCCGACAGCAATGCCTCCGCTGCGCGAGAGATAGCCATCTTCTTCCCCGAACTGTGAGACGCGCCCGTGCGTTTGCCGGTGTGCGAATTCCCTCCCGACCTGCGACTCACGCCGGTGTGCGAATTGCTTCCTGGCCCGCGCCTGTGCCGGTGTGCGAACCGGGATCGGCTGTTCTAACCTTGCCCCATGGTGAAGCGGCGGTTCTCTTCCAGTAGCGGTCTGGTTAGCCGCGATGTCGCAATCGACCTGGGCACCGCCAACACGCTGGTGTATGTCCGCGGCGAGGGCATCCTGATCAACGAGCCCTCGGTGGTGGCGGTCACCAACGAGGGCGTGCCTCTAGCGGTGGGCTCTGAGGCCAAGCGGATGCTGGGGCGCACTCCGGCTCACATCCAGGCCATCCGCCCCCTCAAAGACGGGGTTATCGCCAACTTCGACATTTGCGAGAAGATGCTGCGGTACTTCATCCAAAGAGTGTCTCCGGCAAGGTTCATCCGACCCCGAATGGTGATCTGCGTTCCCTCTGGTATCACTCCCGTGGAGCAACGGGCCGTGCAGGAGGCGGCGATCTCCGCCGGGGCGAAGAAGCCGGTCTACATCATCGAAGAGCCCATGGCCGCGGCCATCGGTGCCGGTCTGCCGGTTCAGGAGGCCTCGGGCAGCATGATCGTGGACATCGGCGGCGGTACCACCGAGGTGGCCATGATCTCGCTAGGCGGGGTGGTCACCGGTCAGTCGATCCGCATGGGCGGCGATCGGATGGACGAGGACATCATTGCCCACCTGAAGAAGGAGCACAGCCTCACTATCGGCAGCCGCACGGCCGAAGAAGTGAAGATGGTGTTGGGCGCGGCGTGGGAGGGTAGCGACAACCGCTATGCCGAGGTCCGAGGTCAAGACATGATCACCGGCCTGCCCAAGACAGTGGTGACCTCCACCGCTGAGATCCGCGAGGCCATCTCCGAGGTGGTGCGCTCCATCGTCGACGCGGTCAAAGCGACGCTGGATGAGACTCCCCCCGAGTTGGCCGCCGACATCATGGAGGCGGGGATCGTTCTGGCCGGCGGCGGGGCCCTGCTGAACGGCCTGCCCCCCCGAATCGAGGAAGAGACGGGAATGCCCGTCCGGTTGGCGCCCAACCCCCTCCACGCAGTTGCCATTGGCTCGGGCCAATCGCTGGAGGAGTTCGACGCGCTTGAGGGGCTCCTCTTCTCGTCGTCGTACGACTGATCGCTCGGTTCGGCCCCGTGGCAACGGGCACCCGCACAGGGCGGTCGCGATTCACGCTCATCTTCCTGCTGCTCACCTCCGCGACGCTGCTCACCCTGGATGCCCGTGATTTCGAGCCTCTCCAACGAACCGAGGAAACCCTCTCCAATCTGATCTCGCCGCTGCGGTCGGGGGCCGATCGGGTGTTCGAACCGGTGGGCGATGCCTGGGCCGGAGTCACCGGCTACGACGAGTTGGAATCCGAGAACGAGGCGCTGCGCCAGGAGTTGCAAAAGCTGGAGGGCCAGCAGATCTTGGACTCCGACGCAGCCATCCGCCTGGAGTCGCTGCTCGATGTGCTGGGCTTGCCCTACGTGCAAGACATCCCCAACGTGGTGGGCGAGGTAGTCACCGCCAACGTGGGGAACTTCGACCGGTATTCGGTACAGATCAACCGCGGGGCTGAAGACGGGATCCGCAACGGGATGCCGGTGGTTACCAGGGGTGGTCTGATCGGGAGGATCGACGGCGATCCGGGCCGAGGGCATTCCCGGGTCACGCTGCTCACCGACCCCAGCTTCGAGGTGGGGGTATTGGTAGTGGGCACCGAAGACGTGGCCCTGGCCTCGGGGGGCGGTCACGGCGAGCCTCTAATGGTGACGAAGGGGCTGGAAATCGATACCGAGGTGGATATTGGGGATGAGGTGGTCACCAGCGGTGTGGATCGCAGCCGCTATCCCCCGGGAATTCCCATCGGCACTGTTACCGATATCGACTTCGACGAAGCACGCCTGCTTCAGATCCTCACCGTGGTGCCCTCGGCCAACACCGACAGCCTGAGCTTCGTCACCGTGCTGCTCTACGACCCGCTGGAGGATGGCTGATGACCACAGCCGGCGCGTACGTTCGCAGCGGGTTGAGGGCCGGCTCATGACCACAGCCGGCGCGTACGTTCGCAGCGGGTTGTTCCTGTTGACCGCGCTGGTGCTCCATTTGGCGTTGTTCTCCGATCTGCGGGTGCTGGGGGTTGCTCCCGAAGTGCCTCTGGCCATAGCAGTCACCGCCGGACTGGTCGGCGGACCAGAGCGGGGAGCGATCGCCGGATTCGCCATCGGGTTGGGCATCGATCTCTATCTCCCCACGTTGTTCGGGCTGTCTGCGCTCATCTACACCGTTTGGGGCTACACAGTGGGCCTGTTGGAGGAGCGGATCTTCCGCAGCGCCTGGTGGATCAACGTTTTGGTCACCGCGGCGGCCACCGCGGGCGGGCTGTTGGTTTACGCCGTGCTCGGGGAGTTGTTGGGCGAGGTCAATCTGTACACCGACCGCCTCTACACGGTAATGGGCGTGGCTGCGGCCTACAACTTGGTGCTGAGCTTGCCATTGCTGGGTTTGTGGCACTGGTCGTGGCCCAGGCTGCTAGGTGAAGAGCGTTGAGCCCCGAGTCTCTTCGCTTGCGGTTGAGCTTTTTGGCCCTGTTGGCCCTGCTGGCCTTCGGTGCGCTGGTGGCCCGCCTGTGGTTTCTCCAAGTCTTGAGTTCTGAGGAGTTTGAGGCCCAGGCCCAATCCAACACCGTCCGGGTGATCTATGAGCCCGCTCCCCGGGGGCGAGTCTTCGACCGCAGCGGCAACGTGCTGGTGGACAACCGGGAGTCGCTGGTGGTGACGGTGGACCGGTTCACCTACGACACCGAATTCGACGAGGAAGGGCAAGAAGAGCTGGTGCTGCGCCTGGCCACCGAGATCAGCCAGGCTGGGCGGCTCACCAAGATATTCGAGATCAACGAAGCGCTCGACGACCCCCGATATGGCCCTCTCGACTCCGTGCCGGTGGCCGACGACGTTACCGAAGACTTCGAGATCGTTCTGGCCGAGCGGGCCGACGAGTTCCCCGGTGTGGGCACCGTGATCCGCAGCGTCCGCACTTACCCGTACGGCGACCTGGCCGCTCACATTCTCGGCTATGTCTCCCTGCTCAGCGAGGAGCAGTACGAGCTGGTCGCCGATGATCCCAAGACCTATCGGCGCAATGACGAGATCGGCCAGACCGGGATCGAGGCGTCCTTCGAGTCGGTGCTCCGGGGTACGCCCGGCTTCAAGAGGCTGGAGGTGGACAACGTCGGCGATCCGGTGCAGGTGCTGGAGCAAGTTGATCCCGTTGCCGGGGCCGACGTCCACCTCACTTTGGACATCGACGTCCAGGCGCTGGCCGAAAAAGAGCTCTTGGCCGGCCTCGCTGAAGCTCGCCAGCAGGAGACCGATGATCCGAACGATCCCACGTTCAGGGCCCCCGGCGGCGCCCTTGTGGTGCTGGATCCCAACGGCGCCGAGGTATTGGCCATGGCGTCTTTTCCCACTTACTCGCCCAGCGAGTTCGTGAGCGGCTTCTCCGAGTCCCGGTGGGCTCAACTCCAAGACCCGGCCAACCACCAACCGCTGCACAACCGGGCCTTGGCCGGCATCTATCCACCGGGGTCAACATTCAAGCTGTTCACCGCCTATGCCGCGATGAACAGCGGGGTAATCGGTTCGCGGGGAGTGCTGGACGTTCGCACCCTCTACGAGGACACCGGCACCTACGTGGTGCCGTCTTGCGAGGAGGACGTGATTGCCTCGTGTACCTTCCAAAACGCCGAAGAGGCCATCTACGGGCCGGTTGATCTGGTCCGGGCCATCATCGTGTCATCCGACGTGTACTTCTACTACCTGGCCGACACCATGGACCGGGCCGATCGCTTCGACCGGGAGGGAATCCAGCGGACCGCTCAGCTATTCGGCTTTGGAGCGCCGTCGGGCATTGCCCTTCCCGGCGAGGGCGGGGGCAGGGTGCCCTCCCCGTCGGTGGCGGAAGCCGCAGGAGAACCCTGGCGAACCGGCGATTCCATCGTTTTGGGCATTGGTCAGGGCTTGCTGGGGGCCACGCCGTTGCAGCTGGCCAACGGCTACGCCGCGTTCGCCAACGGGGGCACGCTGTATGCCCCCAAGATGGTGGACAGGGTGGAGAACCCGGTTACCGGAGAGGTGATCCAGGGGTTCGCCGACCGGGTGCTCAGCCAGATCTACTTGCCGGCCGCCATCCGAGTGCCGATCCTCGAGGGGCTGCTCGGGGTTACCGCAGAGCTGGAAGGCACCGCCCATTCGGCCTTCTTTGGCTTCCCCCATGAGGAGTGGCCGGTGGCGGGAAAGACGGGCACGGCCGAGGTGGTAGGCCAAGCGGACAACTCGCTGTTTGTAGCCTTTGGCCCCAATCCGAATCCCGAGTATGTGGTGGTGGCAATCATGGAGGAGTCGGGATTCGGGGCATCGGTGGCTGCCCCCGCCGTTCGCCGGGTTCTGGAGCCAATCGCCACCAACTCGGTTCCGGCGGTGCGTACCATCGACGATCTCGCCGAGCTGGGCGGAACGATCGGTGAAGACGAGGCCGAAGACGAAGTCGATGCCGTTGAATCAGGGGGTGCGGCCTGATGGCAGTTATCTCCTTGGAGGAGCGCCGCCTGCGGGAACGGGAGATGAACCCCCGGAGCAGTCCGTACGCACCGTGGATGCATATCGATGTGCTCCTGGTTCTGGCCGCGGCTGGCCTGGCGGCTATTGGGATCGCGGCCATCTACAGCACCACTCGGGGCCGAGACCCGGAGAACTTCGACTCCTTCTTCTTGGAGCGCCAGACGCTGTTCGCGGTGGCTGGCGCGTTGTTCATGGTGTTCGCGGCGTGGTTCCCGTATCAGGAGCTGTCCAAATTCGCCATGGCCATCTATGGGGTAGGGCTCTTGGCTCTGATCGTGGTGTTGAGCCCCCTAGGCGAGGAGGTTAACGGCGCTCGATCGTGGTACCGGTTCGGTGACTTCCAGCTACAGCCCTCCGAGTTCCAGAAGCTCGCCTTGATCGTGGCGGTGGCGGCCTTCTTGTCTCGATACGAGGATCACATGACCGCGCCCCGGGTGTTCTTTGCCGTGGGCATCGTGGCTTGGCCCGGCCTTTTGGTTCTGCTCCAGCCCGACGTGGGTACCGCGCTCATCTACGTGTTCATCGGGTTTGTGTTGCTGCTCATCGGCGGCATCCGCTTTCGCCAAGTGCTCGGCATCGCCCTGATCGCCGTCACGGTGGTGGCCCTGATGGTCAACTCCAACATGCTGGAGGAATATCAGACCAACCGGCTCCGAACCTTCGTCGATCCCACCACCGGCATCACCGAAGCCGGCTTCCAGCAGCGCCAGGCCCAGATCGCCATCGGCAACGGCGGGGTGAGCGGCAAGGGCTACGGCGAGGGCTCCCAGACGCTCAGCGGATTGGTGCCCCAGCAGCACACCGACTTCATATTCACCGTAATCGGCGAGGAGTTCGGGTTTGTCGGCTCGGCCACCACCTTGGGGCTCTATGCCATCTTGCTGCTGCGGATACTCCAGGCCGCCCGGCTGGCCAAAGACCGGTTCGGAGCGCTCATCTGCTCGGGGATCTTCGCCATGATCCTGTTCCAGATGTTCGAGGCGGTGGGCATGACCCTGGGCATCACCCCCATCACCGGAATTCCGCTGCCCTTGGTGTCTTACGGGGGTTCTTCGGCCATTGCCACCCTCATTGGTCTCGGCTTGGTGCTAAACGTCCGCATGCGGCGGTTTACCTAAGGTGATCTGGTCTGGTGGCCATGCGGCGGTTTACCTGAGGTGGTCTGGCCTGGTGGCTATGCGGCGATTCGTCTGAACTGGTTCTGGTAGGCAGGGGGCCGGCGGTAGATTGGTACTGATGTCCCTTTGGCCTGAATTGGAGCTAGTGCTGCCCGAAGTGTCGAAGCCGGCGCGCTACATCGGCGGCGAAGGCGGCATGGTGGAACCGGAGCACCATCCGTCCAAGGTGGCCTGGCTTCTGGCCTATCCCGACACCTATGAGATAGGACTGCCCAATCAGGGCCTACAGATTCTCTACGAGATCCTCAACGAACGGGACGACGCGGTGGCTGAGCGGGCCTACGCCCCCTGGGTGGACATGGAGGCCGAGATGCGGGCGGCGGGCCTGCCGCTGTTCTCGGTGGACACCCATCGCCGGGCCGGGGAATTCGACGTGCTGGCGTTCAACCTGTCGGCCGAGTTGGTGTACACCAACCTGCTCAACTGCATCGACCTGGCCGGGGTCCCGGTGCGAGCCGAACAGCGGGCCGACCACGATCTGCTGATCGGCGCGGGCGGGCATTGCACCTACAACCCCGAGCCGCTGGCCGACTTCGTCGACTTCTTCGTGCTGGGCGATGGCGAGGAGGTGGTCACAGAGATCAACGCCGCGGTCAGCGACTGGAAGCGGGCGGGCAAGAGGTCGCGCCAGTCGGTGCTGCGGGCTTTGGCCGCGGTGGAGGGCGTATACGTGCCGTCGCTCTACGACGTGGCCTACGACGGCCCCGCGCTGGTGTCGATCACCCCTCGGTTCGCCGATGTGCCCGCGGTGGTGGAGAAGCGCACCGTGGCCGATCTGGCCGCCTGGCCCTACCCCAAGCGGCAGCTGGTACCGCTCACCGAGGTGGTTCACGATCGGCTCAACGTGGAGGTGTTCCGAGGCTGCACCCGGGGATGCCGGTTCTGCCAGGCGGGGATGATCACCCGTCCGGTGCGGGAGCGGCCCGCCGAGCAGGTCCGCACCATGGTGGCCGAAGGACTGGCCCGCTCCGGCTATGACGAGGTAGCGCTCACCTCGCTGTCCACCGCCGATTTCAGCGGGATTGAGGAGGTGGTGTCCGCCACTATGGACTGCGGTGCCGGTGAGGTGTCGGTGTCGCTGCCCAGCCTGAGGGTGGACGCCTTCACCGTGGGGCTGGCCGCCCAGATCCAGCGGGCTCGGCGCACCGGCCTGACCTTCGCTCCCGAGGCCGGGTCGTGGCGGATGCGCCAGGTGATCAACAAGCTCATCGACGAGCGGGACCTCTACGGAGCGGTGGAATCGGCCTTCTCCCAGGGGTGGCGGCGCATGAAGCTCTACTTCCTCACCGGGCTTCCCACCGAGACCGACGTGGACACCCTGGCTATCGGAGAGCTGGCCCGCAACTGCGTTGAGTTGGGCAGGGCCCATACCAAGAACCCCTCGGTGACGGTGTCGCTGGGCGGGTTCGTGCCCAAGCCGTTCACCCCCTTCCAGTGGTTCGGCCAGAACACGGTGTCCGAGCTGCAACGAAAGATCTTCTTGCTGCGCGACGACATCAAGCGGAACCGGGGTGTGCAGATGAAGTGGCACGACCCCAGGGCCAGCCTGGTGGAGGGAATCGCCAGCCGCGGCGACCGCCGCATCGGGCGGGTCATCGAGGAGGTGTGGCGACAAGGGGGCACGTTCCAGGAGTGGTCTGAGCACTTCGACTACGACCGCTGGACGCAGGCTATGGACCGACACGGGCTGTCGGTGGACTGGTACGCGCATCGGCACCGCACCGAGGACGAGGTTCTGCCCTGGGATCACATATCGGCGGGCTTGCACAAGGATTTCTTGTGGCAGGACTGGCGGGATGCCCTCAACGAGGTGGGCCTGGAGGACTGCCGGTGGACCCCGTGCTACGACTGCGGGGCCTGCACCGGCTACAGCATCGAGCACATCGTGGCCTCTGCGGTGCCGCCGGCCGGGGGCAGCCAGGGCACTGGTCAAGTTCCTACTGACTACCAGCCCCCTCGGGCGGTGGAGGTGCAGCTTTCCGGCGTTGGGGAGAGGACCACATCGTGAATCCGAATCAATCACCGCGCACCCGGATTCGGCTGCGGTACAGCAAAGCGGGGCGTATCCGGTTCACCAGCCATCGGGATGTGGCCCGGATCTGGGAGCGCTCACTGCGGCGAACTGGGCTGCCAGTAGCCCAGACCGAGGGATTCTCGCCCCGGGCCAAGCTGCACTTCGGACTGGCGTTGGCCACCGGCTACGAGTCGGAGGCCGAGTATCTGGACGTCGACTTCAAGTGCGCCGACGTCGCGGTGTCAGACGTGCTGGATGCCCTGGTCAGCGTGTTGCCCGACGGGATCGCCGCCACCGGGGGATCGGTGCTATTGCCCGGCGCGATGTCGTTGCAGCAGGCGGTGACCAGCTGCGACTGGGACATCGAGCTGATCGACGTGACCGCAGACGATCTTGCCGAATGGGTAGATCGGGTGCGCGGTGCGGCTACGATAGTGATTACGCGAGAACGCAAGGGACAGCAGATCACCGACGACCTCGCCCCTCAGATACGGGCATTGGAGGTCGGTGAATCGACGAGTCGGGGGGTTCGCCTTTTGGCCACTCTGGGCACCCAGCCGCGGGCAGCTCGACCGTCGGAGCTCTTGACTGTTTTTGAACCGCAGTACCGCCCGGTGCTGATTCAGCGCACTCGTCAATGGATTGAGCAGGATGGCGCCCGCCTAGAGCCGCTAATGGTCGGCGCAGCCCCTGCTCAGCACACCCCGGTTGGTGTGCAATGAGAAAGGACTACAGAGATGACCGAAAGTCGCCCAAAGATCGGCGATACTCGCCCCGCGCCTGCTTCTTCTGGCGGTAAGCCAAAGATCGGCGATACTCGCCCCGCTCCACCGCCTTCTGACAGCCGTCCCAAGATTGGCGATTCCCGACCCGCGCCGAGCGGGAATGGGTCGGGCTCGGGCGGAGGCTCGGGCTCAGGCGGGGGCTCGGGCTCAGGCGGGGGCTCGGGCTCGGGCGGAGGCTCGGGCGGAGGCGGTTCCGGATCGGGTCGCAAGCGCCGTCGCCGTCGAGGTGGGCGGGGCCGCGGAGGAGGCAGCCGTCCGGTGCAGCCGGTGGAGCACCGGGTGTCGGACGGTCCGGTAGAGCTGGACGAGAAGACTCTGGAGCGCCGTCGGGGCCGCCGTCGCAAGGGCCGACCGGTGGGCCGATACATGATGCTGGTCCAAGTCCGCCCGGAAGTCACCCAGATCGCGGTGTTGGAGGGCCGGGCACTAATTGAGCACTACATCTCTCGTCCGGCCGACGACGTCGGGGAGATCCACGGCAATATCTACCTCGGACGGGTTCAAAACGTGCTGCCCGGCATGGAGGCCGCCTTCGTGGACATCGGCACTCCCAAGAATGCGGTGTTGTACCGAGGCGATCTGGTGTTCGACCCCGACGATGTGGAGACCTCGAACGGTTCGCCCCGAATCGAGAACCTCTTGGAGGCCCGCCAGACCATCATGTGCCAGGTCACCAAGAATCCCATCGCCCACAAGGGGGCCCGGCTGACCCAGGAGGTGTCGCTGCCCGGCCGGTTCGTGGTGCTGGTGCCCAACTCCAAGACCTACGGTATCTCCAAGCGGCTTCCCGACAAGGAGCGCAAGCGGCTGCGAAAGGTGCTCGACCGGTGCAAGCCGGAAGAGCACGGGATCATCGTGCGCACCGCCGCCGAGAAGATCACCGCTGAGGAACTGGAGCGCGACGTGAAGCGGCTGGTGTCGCAATGGGAGGAGATCGAGGCCCTGACCAAGAAGGCGAAGGTGCCCGGGCTGCTCTACCGGGAGCCCGAGATGGCGGTTCGGGTCATCCGTGAGGAGTTCAATCAGGACTTCCGGTCGGTCCACATCGACGATCGCCGTCTGTTCGACGAGGTACACGACTACGTGTCCAGCGTGGCCCCCGAACTGGTGGAGCGGCTCGAATACTACGACGCCGACAGCGAGCATCTCAGCTTGTTGGAGCGCCATCACGTACACGAGCAGTTCGTCAAGGCTCTGGACAAGAAGGTGTGGCTCCCGGGTGGCGGATCGCTGATCATCGAGAGCACTGAAGCGCTCACCGTCATCGACGTGAACACCGGCAAGAACGTCGGCGACTCCAACCTGGAGGAGACCGTGTTCCGCAACAACCTGGAGGCGGCTCAGGAGATCCCCCGGCAGCTTCGGCTGCGCGACATCGGCGGGATCATCGTGATCGACTTCGTGGACATGGAGAAGCGGGGCAACCGCGAAGAGCTCATGAAGGTGTTCCGGGAGTCCCTGGCTTGGGACAAGACCCGCACCCAGGTGCTGGACATCTCCGAATTGGGCCTGGTGGAGATGACCCGAAAGCGCATTGGCGAGGGCCTGCTGGAGTCGTGCTCTACGGTCTGCCCCACCTGCGATGGGCGGGGTCTGGAGCTCGACCGACAGCTAGTAAGAACCCGTCGAGACGGGTAGCCTTAGACAGGTGTATGCCGTCATCCGCACCGGCGGAAAGCAGTACAAGGTTGAAGAGGGCCAGATCCTCGATGTGGAGCTGCTGGGCGAACCCGGGGCTGAGGTCGAGCTGATCCCGCTGTTGTTGGTGGACGGCGACTCGGTGACCGCCGCCCCCGATCAGCTCGGCAAGGCCAAGGTCACCGCCACAGTGGTGGACTCGGTCAAAGACCGCAAGATCAACGGTTTCACTTACAAGAACAAGAGCAACCAGCGTCGGCGGTGGGGCCATCGCCAGCGCAAGTCCCGCATTCAGATCACGGCGATCAAGGCGTAGAGGAGCGAACGATGTCCAAGACAAAAGGCGGCGGCTCAACCCGGAACGGCCGCGACTCCAACCCCAAGCGCCTCGGGGTGAAGGTGTTCGACGGCACGGAGGTGACCGCCGGCTCGATCATCGTGCGCCAGCGGGGCACCCGCATCCATCCCGGCGAGAACGTTCAGCGCGGCCGCGATGACACCCTGTTTGCCACCGCTGACGGGCGGGTCAAGTTTGGCCGTCGGCGGCGCCGCAAGCTCGTCGACGTCATTCCCGGCTGATCGCCCTCCTTGCGGCTGTCAGCCGCATGACTCAGGCGGTTGCGGAAAGACAGACAATGTCCCAGTTCGTTGACGAGTGCGGCCTGAATGTGCGGGGTGGCGACGGCGGCGCGGGATGCGTTTCGTTTCGCCGTGAGGCCCACGTGGCCAAAGGGGGTCCCGACGGCGGTGACGGCGGTAACGGCGGAAGCGTCTGGCTGGTGGCCGACCACAATGTGGCCTCGCTGATCGCGTTCAAAGACCACCCCCATCGCCGGGCCGACAGCGGTCGCCACGGCCAGGGCAAGCGTCGCCACGGCGCATCGGGCGAGGACGCTATCGTCCGGGTTCCAGTGGGAACCACGGTCAAGTCCCAAGATGGGGAGCCGCTGGCCGACCTTGCGGCCGACGGAGTCCGCTGGCTGGCGGCCGCGGGCGGCCAAGGCGGCCAGGGCAACACCCGGTTCTCCACCCATCAGAACCGAGCCCCGGCGTTCGCGGAGCAGGGCGAGGCGGGGGAGCAGCGCTGGCTCAGGCTGGAGCTGAAGCTGCTGGCCGACGTGGCGTTGATCGGATTCCCCAATGCGGGCAAGAGCACGCTGATCTCCCGGATCTCCGCGGCCCGCCCCAAGATCGCCGACTACCCGTTCACCACTCTGGAGCCCAATCTGGGCGTGGTGCGTACTGGCGACAACACTGGCGACGACTTCGAGATGGTGGTGGCCGACATCCCCGGCCTCATCGCCGGGGCGAGCGACGGGCGCGGCCTTGGTCACCGTTTCTTGCGCCACACCGAGCGGGCCCGGGTCATGGTGGTGATGGTTGATCTGGCCTCGGTGGAGGAGGTCTCGCCTTCCGAGCAGCAGCGGGTGTTGCTGGAGGAACTGGGCGCCTACCGACCCGAGCTGCTGGAGCGGCCCAGGGTGCTGGTGGGGTCGAAAGCCGATGTCGGCCATTTGGATCCTCCGCCGGGGGCCTTGTGCGTCTCCGCGGTAACTGGTGCTGGCCTCCCCGAGTTGATCAGGGCGATGGCTGACGCGGTTCGCGAAGCCCGGGCTCAGGAAAGCCTGGGTTTGCGCGCCAAGCGCTCCGACGATGTGGTTATCCACCGGCCGGTGCCCGAGGGAATCAGAGTGGAGCGGGCCGATGACGGCGCCTTTGTGGTGGTGGGCCGAGCTGCCGAGCGCACAGTGGCGTTGTCCGACCTGGATGCCCCTGGTGCCTGGGACTTCGCCCGCCGCCGACTGGAGAGGCTGGGGGTGGATCGGGCTCTGGCCCGGGCCGGTATTAAGTCGGGCGACACCGCCCGGATCGGCGCTTTCGAGTTCGAGTACTACGACGACGATGAGTACTTCAGCGAGGAGGCATCGCCGTGATCGTGGTAGTCAAGATCGGGACATCGTCGATCACCGAGGCCGATGGCACCATCAGAGCCGAGGCGATAGCCAAGCTGAGCGGCGAGGTGGCCGCCGCGGTGGCCGATGGCCATCAGGCCGTGGTGGTCAGCTCCGGGGCGATCGGCGCGGGGCTGCCCGTGCTTGGCTTCGACCAGGGCCGTCCCCGCGACTCGGTCACCTTGCAAGCGCTCTCCGCGGTGGGCCAGAGCAGATTGATGGCCCTCTACCAGGAGCGCCTGGCCGGCTATGGCCTGATCTGCGGCCAAGTGCTGCTGGCCCCTCGGGACTTCCTGGAGCGCCCTCAATACCTGCACGCCCAGCGCACGCTCAACCGGCTGTTGAAGCTGGGCGTGGTTCCCATTGTGAACGAGAACGACGCAGTGGCCGATGACGCCATCCGCTGGGGGGACAACGACCGCATTTCGGCCCTGGTGGCTCACATGGTGGGCGCTGGGCTCCTGGTGCTGCTGACCGACACTGAGGGGGTCCACACCGCCGATCCCCGCTCCGACGCCCACGCTCAGATCATCGAGGAGATCACCGACCTGAGCTTGCTCGAAGATCTGGCCGCCGCCGCCGGCGGGGCAGGTACCGACCGGGGCAGCGGGGGCATGGCCTCAAAGCTGGCCGCGGCCCGTATCGCCAGCTTGTCGGGGGTCCGGACTGTGATCGGAGCCGCCGAACGCGACCAGATAGTGGCCGACGCGCTGGCCGGCGCGCCGGGGGCCGGCACGACGGTGGCGGCCCAGCCCCAGCGGTTGAGCGCCCGCAAGCTGTGGATCGGATTCGCCATGGTGCCCTCTGGCACCGTGCGAGTGGATGCCGGCGCCCGTCGAGCCATGGTGGAGCGGGGGGCTTCGCTCTTGGCCATCGGCATTACCGGCTTTGAAGGCGTGTTCCAGCAGGGTGATGCGGTGGATATCCGGGGCCCGGACGATGAGGTGTTCGCCCGCGGCTTGATGGAGGTCTCATCCGACGACATGGACTCGGTGGTCGGCCTGCGCTCCGACGAGATGCCCCCCGGAGCGCCCGACGAGGTCATCCACCGCGACTCTTTGACCGTGCTGCCCTGATCGGCCCTAGTTACCGCCTGACAAATGTAGCCCTGATCCGGGCCATGGCCTGCTCCATCAGGGTGGCGGCTTCCTCAGCCGCGGCCACCCCGGAGCCCCGCCCGAGGATCACATACACCCCTCCGGTTACCAGCAAAGACACCGGCGCGGCCACCAACAGCGGCAGGGGCTCAAAGCCCCAGGCCAGCACTCCTCCCAGCACCGCGGCCGACAGAGCGGCAACCGCCAGGCGTCTCATCGGACCCCGCACCGGCTGGCGGCGGCGCAGCAGGTAGCGGATCCGATGGCGCAGGATGCCGTACTCCACCCAGGCTGCCACCGTGCTGCCCAGGGCCAGGCCCACCGCTCCCAGCCGCACGGCGCCCTCGGCCCGCTCGGCGTCCGACAGCGGTGACAGCACCTGGAAGTCGCCCAGCCGCTCCACGCTGCCGTTGACCACCCCATAGGAGTCGAAGCTGAACATGAGCAGAATCCCGACCCCGGCGGCCAGCACCACTCGCACCACCGCCACCCGGGCCGGGCCTTTGGCATCGCCTGCCGCGAAGCAGGCGTTCTGAAGCAGGCGAGACGACGCCGAGGCCACCAGCCCCAAGGAGTAAGCGGCCAGGATCCACCACACCTGCACGGTCTGGTCGCCGTTGAACTGCCCCCGCTCCAGCAGCGCTCCAACGATCAACCCGCCCAGGGTGATGAACGCCACCGCCGAGTACAGAACGTAGAACCCGATCCGGTCGAGGCCGGCTTGGAGCCGCCGCACCAGTGCTTCGGGGTCGCCTTGCTCCCGGGCCATCTCCGGCAGGTCGCTGGCCGCCACGCTCATGGCGAACAGGCTGATGGGCAGGAAATAGATCACCTGGGCGAACCCCAACGCGGCGATGGCCCCGCCGGCGAGCAGCCCGGCCAGGATCAAGTCCACGTAGGCCGACACCTGCACCACCCCCCGGCCGATGAACGCCGGCCCGAACCGGTTGAGCACCGTCCGCACATCGGGGCGCCGCCAGTTCAGGCTGAGCCGAAGCGACGGGACGAGCCGCAGCACCAGCGGTACCTGCACCAAGAATTGGAGGGCGCCGCCCACCACGACCCCCCAAGCCGCCATCTTGGCCACGTCGGAGGCCCGGGTAGAGGGGTCCACGTCGTGCCACACCAGCCAAGCCCCCACCATGAACGCCACCTGGGCGGCGTTCCAGATCACCGGGGCGGCAAAGGACAAGAAGAACCGGCGGTGGGCGCTCAGCACCCCCAGGGTCCACGCCGCCAGCACGATGAACCCGATCCCGGCGAACATCACCCGTACCAGCTCCACGGTTAGATCAGCGGTGTCGTCGGACAGCCGCCACAACAACAGCGACACCACCGGCTCGGCCAACATCCACCCGGCCAGCACCAATAGCCCGGTGACCACCGCCAACAGCCCGAACACTGCTCCGGCCAGACGCCCCGCGTCCTTGCGCCGCCCCTGCTCCACCAGCTGCGAGTAGATGGGGATGAAGGAGGCCGACAACACCCCTTCGCCCAGCAGGTTTTGCAGCAGGCGGGGAATGGTCAAAGCGGCCCGGTAGGCATCGCCGATGCGGCCTGCGCCGATGAACGCGGCCACCGCCACCTCCCGGCCGATACCCGAAACGCGGGACAGGAAAATCCCCGCACCCACCAGGGCTGCTCCCTTGCCGCTGGGGCGCTCGGAGGTAGATGTGTCAGCCATCGTCTTGTCTCTGGATCGCCCCTTTGCCGCCAGACCGCGGAGCGTCGTTCGGGCCGTTGAGTCGTTGTTCAACCGGTGGAATGCCAAAACACGCTACCGGAGCAACGGGTGCAGTCGGGTACGCTCGCGCCGTGAGCGCCGATATACCCATGGCCGAGTTGGCCGACCGGGCCAAGGCCGCAGCCCGGGTTTTGGCCACTGCCGATACCGAGACCAAAAACCACGCCCTGTTGTTGGCCGCCGACCAACTGGAGCAGGCCCGAGACGATCTGTTGGAGGCCAACCAGGCCGACGTGGAGGCGGCCACCGCGTCGGGCATGAGCGCCACGCTGGTGGACCGGCTTCGACTGACAGACTCCCGGTTGGAGGGAATGGCCGGCGGTTTGCGTAAGGTCGCCGGCCTCGCCGACCCGGTGGGGGAGATCGTGGGCGGCTGGGTAGTGCCCTCCGGCCTGAGGATCAGCCAGGTGCGAGTGCCGCTGGGCGTGGTGGCCATCGTGTATGAGAGCCGCCCCAACGTGACCAGCGATGCCGCTGGCCTGTGCCTCAAGTCGGGCAATGCCGCCTTCTTGCGGGGATCGTCCAGCGCGCTGGGCTCCAACCTGGCCATCGCCGGGGTGATGCGGGACGCGTACGAGAAGGCCGGTTTACCCAGCGATGCCCTGGTACTGGTGAGCGATACCAGCCATTCCGCGGCGGCCGAGTTCATGCAGCTGCGGGACAGCATCGACTGCCTCATCCCCCGAGGCGGTCCCGGACTGATCGCCTCCATTCTGGAAAACGCCACCGTGCCCTATGTGATCGACGGCGACGGCAACTGCCACGTGTACGTGGACGCCTCGGCCGACTTGGACATGGCTCGTCGCATCGTGGTCAACGCCAAGACCCAGCGCCCCTCGGTGTGCAACGCGGCCGAGTCCTTGGTGATACACCAGTCGATTGCCGCCGAGCTGCTGCCCCCGCTGGCCGACGACCTGGCCGCTGTCGAGCTGGTAGGCGACGAGGCCGCCCGGGCCATCTTGGGGCCGGATCGCATCGGCGAGGCCACCGAGGCCGATTACTTCACCGAGTTCTTGGACTTGAAGCTGTCGGTGAAGGTGGTGGACAGCTTGGATGAGGCCATCTCCCATGTGAACGACACCGGCAGCGGTCACAGCGAGGCCATCATCACCGCCGATCTAGAGGCTGCCGACCGGTTCTGCACCGAGGTGGACGCCGCCGCGGTGCTGGTCAACGCCTCCACCCGGTTTGTGGACGGCGAGGAGTTCGGCTTCGGCGCGGAGATCGGCATCAGCACCCAGAAGCTGCACGCTCGAGGTCCGATGGGTCTGCGCCAGCTCACCACCACCAAGTATGTAGTCCGGGGCGAGGGCCAAATACGGGGCTAGGCCCTTACTGATTTCGGGGCTAGATCGAGCGAGACGTAGCCTTCAGCCATGAGTTTCTCCTTCGCTGACGTCGACTCGGTGCGCAAAGGCCTGAGCGATGTGCAGTATCTGGCCGATGAGGGCATCGCCGGGGTGGTTTATCTGGCCGAGCGCTTGCAGAAGCCGGTGCTGGTGGAGGGTCCAGCCGGCACTGGTAAGACCCAGTTGGCCAAGAGCGTGGCCGAGGCCACCGGAGCCCGCCTCATCCGCCTCCAGTGCTACGAGGGCCTCGACGAGTCCAAGGCGCTGTATGAGTGGAACTACAAGAAGCAGCTCCTGCGCATCCAGGCCGAGCGCCAGGGAGAGGACCCCGAGGGCGACGGCATGTGGCAGCAGATCGAGGACGATCTGTTCTCCGAGGAGTTTCTGCTCACCCGACCGCTGTTGGAGGCCATCCGCGCCGCTGAGCCGGTGGTGCTGCTCATCGACGAGGTCGACCGGGTGGAGATCGAGACCGAGGCGCTGTTGCTGGAGATCCTGTCCGACTACCAGGTGTCCATCCCCGAGTTGGGCACGGTGGCGGCCAGCCAGATCCCACTGGTGTTCCTCACGTCCAACAACACCCGGGAGCTGTCGGAGGCCCTCAAGCGGCGGTGCCTGTTCCTGCACATCGACTATCCCGATCTCGACCGGGAGAAGGAGATCGTGCTGGCCAAGGTGCCCGGCGTGGGCGAGAGCCTGGCCGACCAGGTGGCCCGCATCGTGCGCTCGGTACGCCAGATCGAGTTGAAGAAGGCCCCGTCGGTGTCGGAGACCCTGGATTGGGCCCGCACCCTGGTGTTGCTAGGAGTGGAGCACATCGATGCCGACACCGCGGCCGAGACGGTGAACATCCTGCTCAAGTACCGCAGCGACATCGAAAAGGCGCTGAAGGAGTTCGCCTCCTCCGACGAGGAATTTGCCGCCCCGGTCGCAACCTCGTGACCCTCCTGGTCAAAAGCAGGGTCACTCGCCCCTCACGCCATCCCTCGACGCCCCTGCGCTGAGCCTGCCATGAAGGTCGAGCCCGCCACTTCGCCGCTGCTGGCGCTTCTGGCCGGGTTCATCTCCGAGCTGCGGGCCGCGGGGCTGCCGGTCAGTCTCACCGAGAACCTGGACGCCATGGAGGCCATCCAGCACATCCCCATCGAAGACCGGGATGCGTTCAAGTACGCGTTGGCCGCCACCCTGGTGAAGAACCACGCCCACTGGCGGGCCTTCGAGACGGTGTTCGAGGTGTACTTCTCGCTGCGGGGGGCCGAATACGACCTCATCGATGGCGAGTGGCCCGAAGGCATGGACTTGTCCGACTTCGTCGACGGCATGGACGGCCAGCAGCGCCGCCAGGGCGGGGGAGGCGGCGAGGCCATGTCGGCCGAGCAGCTGGCCGAGATGCTCTTTCAGGCGCTGATGCGGGGCGACGACGCCCTAATGCGGGCCATCGCCCGCCAAGCGGTGCAGCGCTACGCTGGCATGGAGCCTGGTCGGCCGGTGGGCGGCACCTACTACCTGTATCGCACGCTGCGGAATCTCGATCTCGATGGCGTGCTGGAGCGCCTGATGGACCAGGCCCGCCAAGACGCCCCCGGCGATCTGACTCCGCTGGAGGAGCGGCTGGAGCGTGACGAGTTCGAGGCCCGAGTCGACCAGCTCCGCAAGGAGGTGGAGGCCGAGATCCGCCGCCGGCTGGTGGCCGATCGGGGAGTGGAGGCCATGGCCAAAACGCTCCGCAAGCCGCTGCCTGAAGACGTGGACTTCATGCACGCCAGCCGGGAGGAGATGATGGCCCTGCGCCGGGCCATCTACCCGCTCACCCGCAAGCTGGCCGTGAGGCTGGCCCGCAAGCGCCGCCACGGCCGCAAGGGCCCTCTGGACTTCCGCAACACCATGCGCCACTCGCTCTCCTACGGTGGCGTGCCCGCCGAGCCCAAGTTCCGCTATCCCCGTCCGGCCAAGCCCGAGATCATGGTGGTGGCCGACGTGAGCGGGTCGGTGGCCGCTTTCGCCCGGTTCACCCTGCATCTGGTGTACGCCATCAGCAACCAGTTCTCCAAGGTCCGCTCATTCGTGTTCATCGACGGCCTCGACGAGGTGACCAGCTTCTTCGAGGGGGTGGACGACATCGGTGAGGCCGTCCACCGGGTGAACGCCGAGGCCGACGTGGTGTGGGTAGACGGCCATTCCGACTACGGCCACGCCTTCGAGGTGTTCTGGGAGCGCTACGGGAAAGACGTCGGCCCCAAGACCACGGTGATGATCCTGGGCGACGCCCGCAACAACTACCACGCCTCCCAGGCCTGGATCCTCAAAGAGATCGAGCACCGGGCCCGCAAAGTCTTCTGGCTAAACCCCGAACCCGGCGCCTACTGGGACACCGGCGACTCCATCGTCTCCGAATACGGCGTCCACTGCGACGGAGTCTTCGAAGTCCGCAACCTCCGCCAACTAGAAGGTTTCGTAGAAAACCTGGTGTAAGGCCGCGGTGTGTTCCCCGTTGTGGCGGTTACTCGGTGGCTTTGGGGTGGCTCGGTCCCGGCGACGGGGTGTCAATCGACGGCAGGGGGAGGAATGACGCGACGGCCGTCAGTGACCGTGATGGGGGTGGTGAGCAGGGCGGTTAGTTCGGGGTCGCTGAGAATCTCGGCGGTGTTCTGCCAGGAGTCGATGAGGAGTTCGACTCGATCGAAGCTCTCGACACTGGCTGAGGCCAGAATGGTACGAGTCAGATCCTCGGCAAATTCACGGCGTCCATCGGGCGAGAGGAATTCGACCCAGGGGAAGGCGGCCTCGATGGCGTCATCCATTGCCTCAGGGGAGTCGGCGGAAATCTTGCAGAGAAGGCGGGCCAGACACTCGATGGTCTTGGCCCGGCTGAGGTCGCTGGCAGCGAGGCTGAGGTAAAGGTCAGGGGCGTTGCGCCGACGCAGCACCAACATCATGCTGGGCGAGGTTGGCCACTACCTCCTTGGGCTGTCGGAGGAACTCAGTGAAAGTGCGCTCGATGACCTGCATGGAGCCAGGATATCTGAGTTAGGTCAGATATCAAGTGGATATCAGCTGGCAATCTTTCTCGATGACTTACAAGAGGGTCGACAGACTCAGCTCCGAGTACCGATCACCACGTTCTCTAGGACTTCGCTGTCGCCGGTGCGGACGTACCACTCCCAGGCGGTGCCGTCGGGGTCGGTGACCCAGGTTTCGGTCTTCTCGGCGAAGCAGCACTGGGTGTCGTCCACTCCAGTGGTGGCCAGGCCCGACCCGGTAAGGCGGCGTTCGGCGTCGAGGACTTCCTCAGTGGTCTCCACCTCCACCCCAAGGTGGTTGATCGTGCCGCCGGCGCCGTTGAAACATCCTTCGTCGTCACTGCATTCGTTGCCGGCCTCGAACAGCACCAGCTTGAGGGGAGGCTGGTCGATGGCGAAGTTGGCGTAGCCCGGACGGCGCCGGGCCGGCTTCGCGCCGAAGAGGCGAGAGTAGAACTCGACTGCCTCCTCCAGATTGGACACGTTCAAAGCAAGCTGCAATCTCATGAGAACTCCCTTTCGAAGATCATGTCATAGTCCGGCGAAATCAGCCGCCATCTCAAGAGGTGCAATCCAGGGGGCGGCTCTTCTATTTCGCCGCCACCGGTAGGTGTTTGAGGCTGTTGAAGTGGGTGGTGCGAAGCCTCGCCTCCGGGCCGGATCGCTCCAAGCGGTGAAGGTGGGGGACCAGCGCGCCGAAGTAGGCCCGGGCCTCGGTTCGGGCCAGGTTGGCGCCCAGGCAGTAGTGGGGTCCTCCGGAGCCCAGCGACAGTTGGCCGCTGGCGTCGCGGCGAATGTCGAAGGCGTCGGGGTCATCGAATATTTCGGGGTCGCGGTTGGCCGCTGTCATCCACAGGTCCACGATCTGGCCGGGCTCGAAGCCGACCCCGCTCTCATGCTCCATCGGAGACGTCACCCGCCGCTGGTGGTGCATGACCGGGCTCACCACCCGCAGCATCTCGTCGATGGCCCCGTCGAGCAGCGACTCGTCGGCCGCCAGCGCCGCGGCCTGGTCGGGGTGATCCAAAAGCAGCATCAAACCGCTGCTCAACAGGTTACGGGTGGTCTCGGTACTGCCGGTGACCAACAACTGCCACCATCCGCCCAGCTCCTCGTCGGTCAGCCGCCGTCCCTCGTATTCGGCGTGGACGAGGCTGCTGAACACGTCGTCACCGGGGTCGGTCTTCCGGCGGGAGATGTGGGCCTGGCCGTAGGCGGCGAAGCTGGCCATGGCCGCCCGGGCATCGTCCATTGTCGGGCACATCTCGGGGTCGAACGCCCCGATGGTGGTGTTGGTCCAGGCCAAGATGTCGGCCCGGTCTGACATCGGGATGCCCAGCATCTCCCCGGTCACATGCAGGGGCAACTGTGCGGCCAGCATCTCGGCGGCGTCGCCTCCGCCGTTGGCCAAGAAGCCATCGACCAGCTCACCAGCAATGCGGTGGGCGCTGTCCTCCAGTCGGCGGATGGCCCGAGGCGTGAAGCCCCGATTCACCAACAACCGCAGCGCGGTGTGGTCTGGGGGATCGAACTCCAACAAGGTGATGGCACCCTGACCGCGGTGCTCGCCCTCGCCCCCAGAAACAGCCAGCTGCGAAGAGGAGAACTGCTGCCAGTCCCGATTGAACTCCCGCACATACCGATAGCTGGTCACCACATAGCGCCCCCCGCCCCGGCGGTGGGGGAGCCAGTGCACCGGGTCTTCCTCTCGAAGCTGGGCCAACAACTCCAGCGGCAGCCCGGCAACGAACGTGTCGGGATTGTCCAGCGGCGACGCGTCAATCATCGGCGCAGAACTCCAAGCGGTTTCCGAACGGGTCGTAGATGTACACCTGCTCAATGCCATCGGCCGTGTCCCACACGACTTCGCGTCCCTCAGACTGGGCCTTTTCCGCAAGGACAGCAATATCAGAGGCCAAGAAAGCAACGTGCGCCTTCTTGGCCGGGCGAAAGTCTGGGTCAATCCCCAGATGCAGTTGACCGCAAGTCCCCTCCGGCAGCTCGAACCAGCACCCGCCCCGCTTGGCTAGCTCGGACGGCTTTGGAATCTCGTTCAACCCCAGCAGCCCGCCATAGAAGGCCCGAGCTTCCTCCTCACTTCCCGCCGGTATCGCCACCTGCACATGGACGATCGATCTGACCGTCGATCCCATGTCCTCTCTCACAGTTCAGTCCTCGAGGGGGATGTTGTGGTGGGCGATGTAGTCGGCGAACCCAGCGCGAATGGTGGACTCGTCGAGGCCGAGGGCGGCGGGATCGTAGACGTGCTTGCCGAACTTGTCCTTGGGCTTTTCGGCTAAGTAGGCGGGGATGGCATCGGCCAGCTCGTCGGAGAACTCCAATCCCAAGCGGTCGTACACTGCCCGCACCGCGGTCACCGGTTCGCTTACTAGGTCTCGGAACAAGAGATCAGCGATCTGGTCGTTGGGGACCTCTCCAGAAGCCCTCTGGCCCATCACCATGTCCATCATCATCTGATAGATGAACAACATCACCGGGCCGTTTTCGCTCGGTGTCACGGCATCGCTTCTCATCCACTGGAGGGTGGTGGTGAGATTTGCCACCGAGCCGACGTACCTGACCGGATCGCGGTGGGTGAGGATCACCCGAGCATCGGGATAGGCGGCAAAGAGGTCCGGAAGCGTCCCCATGTGGGCTGGCGACTTCAACAGGAACTGGGCCGGAGCGCCCTCGACGTGCTGCAAGGTTTGCAAGAAGTTCTTGTGCCACCGGTACACCGCGTCGAAGTCGAGGGGCACCCCTCGTTCTGCGAGATCCCCGATGGCATGCATCATCGGCCAGTGCCAGCTGCGGAACTCCGGCTGGCAGAAGTGGATGCATTCCACGGGCAGGTCGCTGCGCAGCTCGTGCATGGTCATGAACTCGGGTTGGATGTCGGCCCAGAACTCCTGTTCAGGCTCGCTGCATGCCAGCGGGTCGGCCCCGGTTCCCGGCAGGGTGCCCAGCGGGAAGTGGGCCTCATATCCCCGCACACCCCGCAAGTTGGGATCTAGCGCCAGCAGCTCCAACAAGATGGTGGTCCCGGTACGGGGTGGCCCAGAGACGAACACCGGCCTGGCGATCTCGGCCTTCAGAGTTTCGGGGTTCTCCTGCCAGTAGTGCACGAGACGCAGCCGGTTTTGCAGGTTGCGGATGATCTCTCCCCGGGCGCTGAGCCGCCCCACCACATTCAGCTGGGCATTCTCATCGAGCGCTCCGCACAGTGCCCGGTACCCGGCCTCCCAGCCCGGCTCATCGCCGAAGTCCGACAGCCCAACCGATTCAACAGCCACCGCCAGCATCTCGTCGGCATCCAAGCTCACCAAACGGGCCGGATCGCCCACCGCGGTTCCAAACAGGTTCATCCGCCGCACCCAGTTCGGCCGCTCCAGGTGACCAGCTGGTTCTATGGCTGTGCCTTCTTGCTTGCCCACGCCTTCAAGCGTGCCGCTCCTTGGCCACCTCTCCCAAACCGAGCTCTTCCACCGACCTCTCCCGCATGAGGTATTTCTGGATCTTGCCGGTGATGGTCATAGGGAACTGGTCGGTGAACTTCACATAGCGGGGGATTTTGTAGTGGGCGATCTGGCCCCGGCAGAACTCTTTGATGTCGTCGGCGTCCAACGAGACCCCGTCCCGTAGTTGCACCCAGGCCATGATCTCCTCGCCGTATCGGGCGTCGGGCACGCCGATCACCTGCACCTCCGCCACGTCGGGGTGGCGGTAGAGGTACTCCTCGATTTCCCGGGGATACACGTTTTCGCCGCCGCGGATGATCATGTCCTTGATGCGCCCCACGATGTTGATATACCCGTCGTCGTCCATCACCGCGAGGTCGCCGGTGTGCATCCAGCCTTCTTCATCGACGGCCTCGGTGGTGCGGGCCTCGTCGTCCCAGTAGCCCAGCATCACCGAATAGCCCCGGGTCATGAACTCGCCAGCCGCACCCCTAGGAACGGTCTCGCCGGTGTCGGGGTCGACGATGCGGACCTCCACGTGGGGGTGCGCCCGGCCCACGGTGGCCACCTGCTTGTCGAGGGAGTCGTCGACCGACGTTTGGGTGGAAACCGGCGACGTCTCGGTCATGCCGTAGGCGATAGTCACCTCAGCCATGTTCATGCGGTCTACCACCTGCTTCATCACCTCCACGGGGCACGGTGAACCGGCCATGATCCCGGTGCGCAGCGACGACAGGTCGTAGCGGTCAAGGTCGGGTTCGCCCAGCTCGGCGATGAACATGGTCGGCACCCCGTAGAGGCTGGTGCAGCGCTCTTGCTCGCAGGCCCGCAGCGCGGCTGCGGCGTCGAACCCGGCCGCGGGCACAACCATGGCCGCTCCGTGGGTGGTGCAGGCCAGGTTGCCCAGCACCATGCCGAAGCAGTGGTAGAAGGGCACCGGAATGCACACCCGGTCGGCGGAGGTGTAGCCGCAGGCCTCGCCCACGAAGAAGCCGTTGTTCAAGATGTTGCGATGGCTCAGCGTGGCCCCTTTGGGAAAACCCGTGGTCCCGCTGGTGTACTGGATGTTGATGGCGTCGTCTGGGCGAAGGCCCGCGGCTCGCTCCTCAAGCTGGTCGGCGGATATCGCCGCTCCAGCATCCAACAAGTCCTCCCAATCAGAGGTCTGGAGATAAACCACCTGCTGAGCGGGCACCCGGTCCCACACCTCCTCGATCATGCGCCGGTAGTCGCTTTGGGAGAACGACTCTGCCGCCACAAGCACACTGCTGCCCGACTGGTTGAGCACATACTCCAACTCGGCAACCCGATAGGCCGGATTGATGGTCACCAAGATGGCTCCAATGCGGGCGGTGGCGTATTGCACCAGCACCCACTCGGCGCAGTTCGGGCTCCAGATTCCCACCCGGTCGCCCACCTGCACGCCCACGGCCACGAGCCCGGCCGCCACCTCGTCGACCGCGGCGGCGAACTCCCGATAGGTGAATCGCAGGCCTTGCTCGACGGAGATCAGCGCATCCCCGTCGCCATGGGCTTCCACCGTACGGGCCAAATTGGCCGAGATGGTCTCGCTCAGCAGCGCAGTGGTGGTGGGCCCTGACGCAGATGAAAGCACTGTCCCTTCCATTGGGAACGCAGTCTCAGTCGTGGCTGGTGACGCCCCCGTCGACGATGAGGCTGGTGCCGGTGACGAAGCCAGCCTCATCCGACATCAGGAAGCGAACCGCCTTGGCGATGTCTTCGGGGGTGCCCACCCGGCCGAGCGGGGACTTGTCCACGCAGGCGGCTTTGCTCGGGGGGTCGGCCATCATCGGGGCCGTCATCGCGGTTTCGATGTAGCCGGGGCACACGGCGTTCACCCGGATGCCGTCGGGGCCGAGGTGGTTGGCCAGCGATTTGGTGAGCCCGACCACGCCGTGTTTGGAGGAGGTATACGACGGGATGGTCGCATTGCCCACCACCGACATGATGGAGCCGATCCCCACGATGGCTGATCCCTGGTGGCTGCGCAGATCGCCCAGCAGCGCTTTGGCCACGAACACCTCTGCCCGCAGGTTCACCCCCAGCACCGCATCCCAAATCTCTTCGGTGAGATGGTCGATGTCCATGGCGGTCACGATCCCCGCGGCATGCACCAGCCCGCCGATAGAGCCCAGCGCCTCTCGAGCCGCGGCTACCGCGTCGGCCACCGCCGCCCCATCAGTCACGTCGAGGCCCAGCGAGTGGGTTGCCACCCCGCAGTCGGTGGAGATGGAAGCCGCCGCCTCAGCAGCTCCCTCGCCATTGAGATCCCACAGCGACACCGGTCGTCCAACCTCGGCTAGGGCGCGGGCACAAGCCCGTCCGATCCCCGATCCACCACCGGTGACAACAACCCCGGTAGTCGGTGACATTTCCAAAACAGCCATAGAGGCCACCCTACGCGGTGGCAGCCAAGGGGATGACTTCAACCGACAGGCTGAAAGCGCCTAGTCGTGCAGGCCGCACTCGGTTTTGTCGGTGCCGGCCCAGCGGCCGGAGCGGGGGTTTTCGCCGGGGGCCACCGGCTTGGTGCAGGGCATGCAGCCGATGGAGGGGTAGCCCCGCTCCAACAGAGGGTTGAACGGCACCCGGTGCTCGGCGATGTAGTCGTCTACTTGCTCGTCGGTCCAGGTGGCGATGGGGTTCAGCTTCACCAGGCCTCGCAGGTCTCGCACCACGATGGGTGCCGACACCCGGGTGACGGCCTCGGCCCGGCGCAAGCCGCTCATCCACGCTGATTTGCCGGCCAGCGCCCGGTCGAGCTGTCCGGCCTTGACCGCCGAGCAGCAGTTCTCCGGGTCCATGTTCCACAACTCGGGATCGTGGCGGGCCACAGTCATCAGCCGCAGGTTCAAGCCGTAGTGGCGGCGCACCCGCTCCACCGTCTCCAGCGTCTCGGGGAAGTGGAAGCCGGTGTCGATGAACACCACCTCGATGGCCGGGTCCACCTTCACGGCTAGATCGATCATCACCGCGTCGGTCATCGAGGCAGCCAGCGCTAAGTGGGGCGAGAAGTTGTCCACGCCCCACTGGATGACCTTTTCCGCAGGCAGGTGCTCGAACTCCTCGTTGAGAGCAGCCAGTTCTGCGTCGGCGAACGACGGAACGGTCAGGTTGCGCATTCCAAGTCGCCAATCGGGGTGCAGGTTGCGGAGGAGCTCAGGTTGCGCATTCAGAGTCGCCGATAACCGCTTCGTAGGGACCGGTTTCGTCGTAATCGACGTAGTAGTCGGGACCGACCTCAGGGGCGGGGAACTCGTCCAGGTCGGCGAGCGTCTTGCCCACCTCTCGAGACCCGCCCTTGCGCTCCAACCAGTGGCGGAACTCTTCGCCGGCCTCCCGTTCAGCGGTGAACTGGCGCACCACCCTCACCACTGCCTCAGGGGCGTTGCGAGCGGGCAGGCGCAGCGCCTTGGTACCGAAGTGGATCTGGGAGTCCCCCACATAGCCGCCGAGAAGCATCTGATAACCCGGTGCCGACCGTCCGTGGGCGCGGCGCTCGGCGCCGAAGAAGCCGATGTCGGAGGCGTGGTGCTGGCCGCACGAATTGGTGCAGCCCGAGATATTGATCCGCAAACCGCCCACCTCAGCCAGTCCCTCTTGATCCAGGAGTTCGCCGATAGCGTCGGCCAGTCCCCGAGATTGGGTCACGGCCAGGTTGCAGGTGTCAGCGCCGGGGCAGGCCACCACATCGCGCAACAGCTCCGCGCCGTGCTCGGCCATGCCGATATTCGACAAGGCCTCGAACAGCCGGGGCAGTTGGTGCTCGCGCAAATCCCGGAAGACGATGTTCTGGCGGTTGGTCACCCGGCCTTCCGCACCCAGCTCCCGCTGGATGTCGGCCAGGGCGTCGAACTGGTCGGCGGTGATGTCGCCCAGACGGGCCCAGGCATAGGCCGAGACCGTGCCCTTGGCGGCCCCTCGCACCACGTTGGCCTGCTCCCACCGCTCGTACGGTGCCCGACCGCCGATAGAAACCGCCACTCCTTGTCCCACTGGCGTGACTTCGACGTCGGCCTGGCGGCCGGCGGGGGCGTCGCCGTGGACCCTCACCAAATCGGGGATCCCGCCGGGCCAGCTGGAGGAGGCCAGCAGGAACTTGCGCTCCCGGAAGATGCGGCGCTGGAGCTCTTCGAAGCCCAGCTTCTCTACCAGCCACTTCATACGGGCTCGGAGCTTGTTGTCCCGGTAGCCGTCGTGGTCGAACACCCGCAGGCAGGCCTCGATGGTGGGGAGCAGATCCTCGCGGGAGGTGAACTCCTCCAGGGCCAGAGCCGGATGGGGGTTGGCCCCCAAGCCGCCGGCCACGTACACACGGAACCCGGCCTCCACGCCGCCGTCCACCTCGCGGGTAGCGGCTATTACGCCTACGTCGTTGAACATCGCCTGACCGCAGTCGGTGGCGCACCCCGAGAAGTTGATCTTGAACTTGCGGGGCAGGCGCTGGGCATAGGGGTGGCGCAGGAAGTGCAGTGCGGTGGCCCGGGCCCAGGCAGTGATGTCCAGCACTTCGTGGGGGCAGGCGCCAGCCAGGTGGCAGCCCTGCACGTTGCGGACGGTGTCGCCGCAGGCCTCCCGGGTAGTGAGCCCCACCGAGGCTAGAACCCGCATGACGTCGGGGACGTCTTCGATGTCCACATAGTGGAATTGGATGTTCTGGCGAGTGGTGATGTGGCCCCAGCCCCGGGAATAGGTCCGGGCGATGTGGGCCAAGGCCTCGAAATGCTCGGGATAGATGATGCCGGCGGGGATCTTGACCCGCACCATCTGGTTGGTGCCGCCCTGGCGCTGGCCGTAGATGCCGTTGTTCAGGCGGAACACTCGCATGACGTCTTCAGGTATCTCGCCGGCCTTGTAGCGAGCCAGCATCCGCTCGAACTTGTCGATGTCGGCCTGCTGGGCCGGGTCGATTACCGCGGTGTTGTCGATTTGGACCGTGACCATCGGACCTTCTTTTTCGTATGTGGCTTTGGAGCGTCGGAGGTGGGGTTCAGCTAATTCGGAGTACTTTGATCCGATTAGTTGTTTATCAGGATAGCGGCCTGAAATCAAATCCCGAGTGTTTTGATCCGAATTATCCGAAAAAGGAAGGTTGTTGCCGCGTCAGACGCTAAGGCGCTCAGCCACCCGGAAGGCCAACTCGAGGCTCTGGGCGCCGTTCAAGCGGGGATCGCACATGGTCTCGTAGCGCCGCTCCAGGTCGTCGTCGCTCAGAGCTTCGGCCCCGCCCACGCATTCAGTCACGTCATCCCCGGTGATCTCCACATGGATGCCACCCGGCCAGGTGCCAGCCTCGGCATGGGCGGTGAAGTAGCGGTCGATCTCGGCCATCACGTCCTCGAAGTGACGGGTCTTGCGCCCGCCGGCGGTGGTGTAGGTGTTGCCGTGCATGGGGTCGCATTCCCAAAGCACCGGATGGTCGGCATCGCGCACCGCAGCCAACAGCGGAGGCAGCACGTCGGGCACCTTTTCGGCGCCCATGCGGCTGATGAGGGTGAGTCGGCCGGGTATGCGATCCGGGTTTAGAACCTCGCACAGCTCGAGAACTTCAGCCGGCGATGCGGTGGGCCCGAGCTTGCAGCCCAGCGGGTTCTTGATGCCCCGCATGAACTCCACATGGGCGCCGTCGAGCTGGCGAGTCCGCTCGCCGATCCACAGCATGTGGGCCGAGCAGTCGTACCATTGGCCGGTGATGGAGTCTTCCCGGGTGAGGGCCTCCTCGTAGTCCAGCACCAGCGCCTCGTGGCTGGTGTAGAAGTCAACCTGGTGCAGTTCTGGCGCATCGGTGGATACCCCGCAGGCGGCCATGAATCGCAGGGCAGAGTCGATGCCGTCGGCCACCCGCTCGTAGCGTCGCCCTTCAGGACTGGCGGCAATGAACTCTTGATTCCACACGTGTACCTGGCGGAGATCGGCGTAACCCCCCTTGGTGAACGCCCGCAACAGATTGAGTGTGGAGGCCGACTGGTGGTAGGCCCGCACCAGGCGCTCGGCGTCAGCAGCGCGAGAATCCTCGGAGAAGCTGGCATCGTTCACCATGTGCCCTCGGAAGGAGGGCAGCTCCACGTCGTCCACCACCTCGGTGGAAGATGAACGGGGCTTGGCGAACTGACCGGCGATTCGGCCGATTTTCACCGTGGGAACGCCGGCGGAGAAGGCCAGCACCACCGCCATCTGCAAGATGACCTTCAGCTTGTCCCGGATGTTGTCGGCGCTCATGTCGTCGAACGACTCGGCGCAGTCCCCAGCCTGGAGCACGAATGCCCGGCCCGCGGCGGCCTCTGCGAGTTGGGCTTGGAGCTGGCGGGCCTCTCCGGCGAAGACCAGAGGGGGCAGGCCGGCAAGGGTCTTGCGAACCTGGTCCAACGAGGCCTGGTCGGGCCACTGCGGCTGTTGGGCTGCGGGTCGGTCGCGCCAGGACGCGGGATGCCAAGCGGTCCTAGGCATGCCTGCCGCCTCGACTGGGGCCGAACTCATAGCAAAATCGTCGCCTGTCGCCGCCCATGGGGCAAAACCAATTAGACAGACGGACCCCTAAGCGGCGTCGATGTCCAATAGCTCGGCTCGGTCCCGCACCATGTCCAGCGATCGCCCGATGATGCGGCGTATCGCCTCCGAGGTGAGTCCGAGGACCTCACCGATCTCCCGGTAGCTGTGCCTTTGGCCGTCGATGAGCCCGTAGCGCATTTCCAGGGCGAAGCGAGACCGGTCGTCCAGCGTGCCGAGCAGCTCAGCCAGGGTTTCCGTCCGGTCGGCGGCCAGCACCAGGTCTTCGGGGCCAGGGCTGGTGTCGGGCTGGAGATCCACTAGTTCGCTGTTGTTGTCGTCGCCCACTGTTGTGTTCAACGACGTGAGCGAGGTGAGCCGATGTAGCAGGGCGTGCTCAGAGTCGAGCTCTTCACCGCCCCCGGTGGCCTGGCGCACCGCAGCCCGCAGGCTGGCGGCCCGCTCGCCGGGCAGGCGGATCAGATTGGCCTTCTGGTCGAGTGCCCGGCCGATGGACTGGCGGATCCAGAACGTGGCGTAGGTGGAGAACTTGAACCCCTTGCGCCAGTCGAATTTCTCCACTGCCCGGTCTAGGCCCAGGTTTCCCTCCTGGACCAGGTCGAGAAGCTCCATGCCGGTGGGCAGGGGGTATTTCTTGGCCACGCTCACCACCAGGCGAAGATTGGCTCGAATGAAGCGCTCCTTGGCCTTGGCTGCTTCCCGCACTTGGGTGTGCAGCCGGGGATTGCTTTCTCCGGCGTCCAATCGAGCCTGAGCCTCGCGGCCCCGCTCGATTGTCTGGGCAAGCCGCACTTCGTCTTCTTTGGTGAGGAGCGGCACCAAGCCGATTGCGTTGAGGTATTGGCCTGTTGAATCGTCCATTTTTTCCTGTCTTGTTGTCTTCGTGAACTACAACCGATTTGCCCCTTCATTTGTTCCCGGTCGCCATTCACTGTTGTGGTACGAAATTACTGCGGCGTTGCGGTGATACCCGCTCGATTTATTCGACTCGCAGCCGCTCCAGGGGTAACAAGAATCCAGCCCTTTGTTTCGTACACTGCAAACTGTGAGCCGCATCGGGATCTTCGGGGGAACGTTCGACCCCGTTCATGTCGGCCACATCGCGGTTGCCGTTCGGGTGCGGGCGGCACTGGAACTTGATCGGGTCGAGTTGGTGGTGGCTCACGAGCCGTGGCAGAAGCTGGACCGACCCAGGCTCAGCCCTGCTCAGGATCGACTGGCCATGGTGGAGGCTGCGGCCGAGGGCATCGACGGGGTGGTGGCCTCATCGGTGGAGATCGACCGGGGCGGCCTTACCTATACGGTGGACACCCTGGAGGCCTATCGGGCTGCCAACCCCGATGGCTCGCTCTTCCTCATTCTGGGCAGCGATGCCGCGGGCGCCCTGCACACCTGGCACCGCTATGAGGAGATCGCCGAGATGGCCGAAGTGGTGGTGGTGGACCGGTCCGGCGCGATGGGAGAGCGCCCGCCTGTGGCCCACATGGTGGTGGACTGTCCGCTGGTCGACCTGTCCAGCACCCAGGTGCGGGAGTGGGCTGACGCCGACCAGCCGCTCGACGGCCTGGTCCCTCCCGCGGCGCTGGCCTACTGCCGCCAAAAGAGGCTGTATGGGTGATTCCACACCAGGCGCCGGTGGCGCGGCGCCGAGGAAGGGGTCGCCACGCTGGTGGCGCTGGGGCTGGCCGCTGCTGGTGTTGGGTCTAGCCGCCGCGGTGCCGCTGCTGGTGTGGCTGGGGTGGTCGGCCATTTCCAGCAGCAGCGACGGCACGGAGGTGGGCGCCCCGGTCGATCCCGCCGCCCCCGGATACGAGGCTTTTGTAGACCCCACGCCCACGCTGCTATTGATCCATGCCAACGGCGAACTTCTCCACGGGGTCACACTGCTGGCGCTGACTGACCCCGGAGTCGAGGGGGCGGTTCTGTTCATTCCCCCTGAGACGTTTACCTCTGGAGGGTCGATAAGCGAACGCTGGGTCGAGTCGGCCAGCGCGGGAGTAGCCGACTCTATTGCCGAGTTGTTGGATGTCCGCCCCGGCGAGACGCAGGTGGTGGACGATGGCAGCTGGGCGGCGTTGGTGTCGGCGGTGGAGCCTATTGCCTTCATCAGTGCTGTTCCGCTCGTTGGCCCTGATGGGGAGACCCGGTTCGGAGCCGGACTGGTGAATTTGGCCGCAGCCGATGTCGGGCCTTATTTGGCAGGGCGCAGTCCGGGCGAGTCGCCGTTCGATGCCTTGTCTCGTCACCTGTCGTTCTGGGGGGGTTGGCTGAGGCAGGTAGGGGAGTCGACCGCGCCCAACGTCATTCCTGGCGAGACTGACCGAGGGATGGGCCGATTCGGGCGGGCCCTCGCTGCGGGTGAGGTGTTCATGAGCACGATCATCGGGGGGGTCGATGACAGTGGGGTAGTGGTAGTGAATCCGGAGAGGGTTGGCCGGCAGGTGAGGGAGGTCATCCCGTTTCCCATCTCGGCTTCGAGCGGGAGCTTGCCCAGAGTTCGGTTGCTCAACGGCGTCGGAGACCTTGAGCTCACCAAAACTGCGGCCCGAGAGCTCAGCCGGGCCGGTGCGCAGATCACGCGGATTGGCAATGCCGCGGAGTTCGGATGGGAAACCACCAAAGTCGCCTATCACGATGTTGGCTTCGCCGCCCACGCCGAGGCATACCGAGACGCCTTGGGCACCGGATCGGTCATCGCCGAAGAGCTGCCCAATGCCTCCGCTGACATCACGGTGATCTTCGGCGCAGATTTCTCCCATCTGCTGACGGGAGATGGTTAGAGTGAGAGCGTGATGCCTGCATGAGCGCAAAGCCCGCCCCACGACAATTGCGGACTATGACGTGATCGCCACATGAGCGTCAGCACCGCTGACAAAGCGGTCGTGTGGGATTGGGTAAAGGCCGCAGCGGCCGCGGCGGAAGAGGGTCCCGGCGCTGACACAGTCATCATCGATGTGGGCGACGTGCTGGTAATCACCGATCACTTCGTGATCACCAGCGGCGCCAATACCCGGGCAGTGCGGGCGCTGGCCGAGCGGATCGAGGAAGCAGTGGATCTCGGCGGCGGCCCCAAGCCCATCTGCATCGAGGGGCTGTCGGATTACGAGTGGGTGCTGATGGACTACGGCGACTTCGTGGTCCACATTTTCACCGCCTCGGCCCGCGACTACTACGCCCTCGAGCTCCTTTGGAAAGACTGCCCCACCCTGACGCCTAATCCGTTGCCGTCTTAGGAGCAGCCCGATATAGTAGCCACGGGTCCCCAACCCGGCTACTGGTCAGAGCATTGGTCCCGTAGGACGCCGGGTGGGGACCCGCAGCGCGTCTGAACCCTACCCGGGAAACTGACGTTTTCAATACTGTCAGTAATTTTCAGCCAATTACTGCTCACGCAGAAGGCGACCGGGGGAGGTGCCGGTTTCCTTGTCCTCTTGAATGGTGACTTCGCCGTTGACCAGCACGTAGTGGTAGCCGGAGGCTCGCTGCACTCGGCGCCACTCGCCAGCGGGCATGTCGTGGACCTTCTCGCTCGGCCCGATAGCCAGGCTGTCGAGGTCGTACACGATCACATCGGCCGCCTGGCCCGGCGTCAGGGTTCCCCGGTCGGTGAACCCGGCGCACTGGGCGGGAAGCCCGGCCATGCGCCAGTGGGCGTCCTCCAGCGAGATGATCTCCCGGTCGCGAACCCCATTGATGAGCAGCTCGGTGGGCCATCGTCCCGCGGTCAAGAAGCGGGTGTGGGCGCCGCCGTCGGACACCCCGGGCAATGCCCACTGGTAGTCCAGCAGGTCGACCAGATGGTCGGGGTTGTTGAACGAGCCTGAGGCATAGAACGTGGCGGCCAGGTTGTCGGCCACCGCGACGTCGAGCATGGCGTCCACCGGGTGCACTCCCAGATCGGCGGCGATGTCGCCCACCCGGGTCTCGGCGTACCGCTGGTACTGCGGGTTGGCGGTCTCCAACAGCACGATGTCGGCGATCGGACAGGTGACGGCAATCGACTCTGATTCCCGCAGGCCGGGGCGGCGGGCAGGGTCGGCCAGCTTGGCCAGACGCTCCTCAACGGTGCCCAGCGTGGCCTCCCGCCACGCCTCCATGTCGTCCCAGAGGTTCCACTCCTCGAAGGTGAACGCCAGCCCCACGTCGGTGGTCACGGCCTGGCCGTAGATCGGCAGGCCCCGAAGCCGGCAGTTTTCCACCCACTCGATCTGCTTGAGATGCTGCTCGGGGCGCTGGGCGTTGGGGGTGATCACGTTGAACAGCACCGGGCGGCCGCTGATATCGGCCAGGCGCTCGTAGGTGCGGCGGTGCTCGGTGCGGGTCTCGTCGGCGGGGTCGGGGGCAAAGGTGGCCTGGATGAACCCTTGATTGCGCTCGGCCAGCACCTCAGCCAGTTGGAAAAGCGTCTCGTTGGGCATCACGTCGGTGTTCATGGGGTTGCCGTCGTGGTCGCGCTGCACGTTGGAGTCCCGCAGCCGCTGCACCGACCAGCCGCCGGCGCCGACGTCCATGGCCTCGTGAAGCAGCGCCCGGAGCTGGGCGTGCTCCTCGTCGGTGGGCATCTCGCCGGCCTTGGCCCGCTCGTAGCCCAGCACCCAGTTGAGCGCGGGATTCAGGGGGAAGAAACTCCGCATGTTGACCGCCTTGGGGGTGCGGTCCACCGCATCCAGGAACTCGGGATAGGTGACCCAGTCCCAGGGCATTCCCGCGGCCATGGCGTCGAAGGGAATGGCCTCGGTGCGGGTCATGGTCAGCATGGCCCGCTCCCGGTCCTCGGGGGCCACCGGAGCGAACCCGAAGCCGCAGTTGCCAATGACAATCGAGGTCACCCCGTGCCAGCCCGACAATGTGCAGTACGGATCCCAGAAGAGCTGGGCGTCGTAGTGGGTGTGGAGGTCGATATGGCCGGGGGCCACGATCATCCCGTCGGCGTCCAGCACCTCATCGGCATCGGAGGCCCGCAGCCGGCCGATCTTGGCGATCTTGCCGTCCTTGATGGCCACATCGGCCCGCAGCCGCTGAGCCCGGGTCCCGTTGATCACCATTCCACCGGCAATGATCGTGTCGTACGTCGTCATCTCGTCCCCCTGGGTGTGCGGTGATGCTCAGCATAGTGAAGGGGCGAGACACCGATGATTTCGACACCCCGTCCATTTGCAGATGGGCCACTAGCGTGGCCCCGATGGAAGGCTGTTCGTGGTAGAGCCGGTTGAGCGCCGCTCCTGGCTGGCGCTGGGGGCGGCCACCGCGGCGGCGTTCATGGTGGTGGTGGACGTCTCCATCGTCAACGTGGCCTTTCCCTCCATCCAGAAGTCCCTGGATGCCTCCAGCGCCGCGCTGTCGTGGATTGTGAGCGGCTACTCCATCACGGTGGGGTCGTTTCTACTGCTCTCGGGGGGCTTGGCCGATCGGCAGGGCCGGCGCAAGATGTTCAATCTCGGGCTGGCCGTCTTCGCCGTCGGCTCGCTGTTCTGTGGGATAGCGCCTCAAGTGGAGGTGTTGATTGCGGCCCGGGTGGTGCAGGCGTTGGGCGGGTCGCTGATTATGCCGTCGTCGCTGGCCATGGTTCTGCCCGAGTTCCCGGTGTCCCGCCGCTCGGCGGCTATTGGGATGTGGGGGGCGATGGGCGCGCTGGGGGCGGCATTCGGCCCGACCATCGGGGCGCTATTGATCAACGGCCTGGGCTGGCGGTGGATCTTCTACGTCAACCTGCCCATCGCCGCCCTGGTGTTTGCCGCCACCGCCCGCCTGGTGCGGGAGTCACGCGACGAAGAGACCGAGGGCCGCCTCGACGTGGTGGGGGTGCCGATGGGCACCTTGGCCCTGGCGTTGGTGATGGTGGCCATCGTCCAAGGCGAGGGGTGGGGCTACGACGACAAGCGCATCATTGCCTTCGCCTCGATTGCTGTCGTGCTACTGCCGTTGGTGATCTGGCGGTCGCGCTCGCACCCCAACCCGCTGCTCGACCTGAGCCTGTTCAGCTATCGCTCGTTCTCGGCGGCCACCGCCTCCTTCGGCTTGTACGCGCTGGGGTTCGTGCCCGGGTTCTTGATGAGCTCGCTGCTGCTGCAAGACCTGTGGGGCCTCACCGTGCTGGAGGCCGGGCTCGGCCTTACGCCGGGGCCGATCATTGCCTCAGCGCTGTCGGTTCCCATCGGGCGGATGGCCGACCGCTGGGGCCACCGATGGCTGCTGACCTCGGGGGTGGTGCTGTGCGGGCTGTCTTACGCTTTGCTGCTGGCCTGGGCCGGGGAGTCGTCGGCCTACTTCGCGGTGTTCCTTCCCGCCAACGTGATCTTGGGCATCGGCGTGGGGCTGTCCATTGCCACCTTCGTCAGCGCAGCCATGAGCGATGTCCCGCCGCCCCGCTTCGCCATCGCCAACGCCACCACTCGCACCGTCCAGCAGGTGTGCTTCGCCCTGGGCATCGCCGTGGTGATCGCCTTGTTCAACTCCGCGCCCAGCGGCGACCCGCTGGGCGGATTCCAGCGAGCCTGGATCTGGGTCATCGCCACTTACGCGGCCTCGGCAGTGGTGATCATGGTGGCCTTCCCCTCTGGGACCGCCCTGGTTCGGCGTGGACTGCGGGGCGGCCAATCCAGTGTGAGACGCTAAGTCCATGTCGGAATCTGTTGAATCGCGGCTGGCTGCGCTGAGCACTGAGGAGAAGGCCGACCTGGTGGCCGGTGAGGCCATCTGGACCACCAAGGGCTTCCCGGAGGCGGGCATTCCCGGCATCGGAGTGACCGATGGTCCCAATGGGGCCCGTGGCGGCGGGCTGCTGGGTACCGGGACGGCCACAGCCTGCATTCCGGCGGGGGCGGTGCTGGGCGCTACCTGGGATCCCGAGCTGGTGGAGCGGCTGGGCGGGGTGTTGGGCGACGAGGCCCGGGCCAAGGGCTGCCGGGTGCTGTTGGCTCCCACCATCAACCTGCATCGCAACCCGCTGGGGGGGCGGAACTTTGAGTGCTACAGCGAGGATCCGATTCTGTCTGGGTTGGTGGCCGCGGGGTTCGTGCGCGGGGTGCAGTCGCGGGGGGTGGCCACCACGCCAAAGCACTTCGTGGCCAACGACTCCGAGTTCGAGCGCAACACCATCGACTCCCAGGTGGACGAGCGCACGCTGCGGGAGTTGTATCTGGTGCCGTTCGAGTACGCGGTGGCCGAGGGCGGCACATGGGGGATCATGAGCGCATACAACCGGCTCAACGGAACCTTCTGCTCAGAGAACGAATGGCTGCTCACCCAGGTGCTGCGGGAGGAGTGGGGGTTCGACGGTTTCGTGATCTCCGACTGGTTCGCGGCCCGATCTACCGCGGGGTCGGCCCGAGCCGGACTGAGCCTGGAGATGCCCGGGCCGGGCCAGTGGTACAACCGCGGCCCGATAGGCGAGGCGCTGGCCGCGGGGGAGATGGACGAGGGCCACCTCGACCGGATTGCCGGCGATGTGCTGCGCCTACTGGAGCGCACCGGGGCGTTGGAAGGCGACGACGGGTGCGAGCCCGGCCAAGAGCATGGGCTGGACCGTCCCGAGGACCGAGCGCTGATCCGCCAGGCGGCCGCCGCGGGAACGGTGATGGTGGCCAACAACGGGGTGCTGCCGCTGGATCCGACTACGGCGGGGTCGGTGGCGGTGATCGGCCCCAACGCCCGGAAGGCCCAGATCATGGGCGGGGGTTCGGCCACCGTGCAGGCTTATCGCAACGTGAGCCTGATAGACGCGCTGGGCGAGGAGTACCCCGACCTCGACGTCCGCTACGCCCAGGGCTGCGATATCGAGCGCTCGCTGATCGCGTTGTCGGCCCCGATACTGAAAGGAAAGCTCCAGTTGGAGTACTTCAACGGCCACGACTGGTCGGGCCCGTCGGTGCACACCCGCGAGTCGGGCTCGGGCGAGATGGTGTTCTTCGGCGAGCCGGGACCGGGGGTTAACCCCGAGGCGTTCTCGGTGCGGGCATCGGGAGTGCTGGTGGCCGAGGACACCGGCCAGCACACCTTGGGTTTGGTTCAGCTCGGACGCTGCCGGGTATTGCTCGACGGCGAGGTGGTGCTGGACGCCACCGAAGGCGACTACGACCGGGGCGATGACTTCTTCGGCATGGGCTCAGAGGTGATCTCCGCCTCGGTGCAGCTCACCGCGGGCCAGGAGACGCCGATCGTCATCGAGTATTCCAGCCGCGACAGCTTCATGCTGTGCGGGGCCCGGGTAGGCGTGAAGTCGCAGGCGGACCGCGATTTGATCACCGAGGCTGAGGAGGCCGCGGCCGCTGCCGACGTAGCCGTGGTGGTGGTGGGCACCAACGCCGATTGGGAGACTGAGGGACGCGACCGCGACTGGTTCGACTTGCCCGGCGACCAGCCCGAGCTGATCCGGCGGGTGGCGGCGGCCAACCCGAACACCGTGGTGGTGGTTAACACCGGGGGAGCGTGCAACCTGGACTGGGCCGACCAGGCCGCCGGGGTGCTGGTGGCCGGATTCGGCGGCCAGGAGATGGGATATGCGGTGGCCGACGTGCTGTTCGGCGTGGCCGACCCCGGCGGGCGCATGGCGATGACCGTGCCGGCCCGCTACGAGCACAGCCCGGCGTATCTGAACTATCCCGGCGAGAACGGGGTGGTGCGCTACGGCGAGGGACTCTACATCGGCCACCGCTGGTTCGACGCCCGGGCCATTGAACCGGCTGTGCCCTTTGGCCACGGCCTGTCATACGCCACCTTCGAGTGGTCGGCGCCCCGGGTGTCGGGCGGGAGCGTCACCGAAGTGGCCGACCCAGTGATCGTGGAAGTCGACGTGGCCAACACCAGCGACCGGGCGGGCAGCGATGTGGTGCAGTTGTACGTGGAACCGCCCCCGTCGCTACTGCACCGCCCGGTGCGGGAGCTCAAGGGATTCGCCAAGGTTCACCTGGCCCCCGGCGAACGCACCACCGCCCGAATCGTGCTCAACCGCCGGGCCTTCGCCTACTACGACCCCGGCGACCAGTCGCCGCCGGGCTTGGAGATCGGCAGCCCGGTTCCCGCCGGGGAATCCGAGAAGCGGACCGATCCCGGCTGGTACGTCGACCCCGGCACCTACACCATCTGGACCGCCCGTTCCAGCGCCGACCTCGTCCAAGCCGCCGAGGTGCACCTCAGTGACTGAACAGGGGCAGCGCGTTCAGCTCTCTTTGACGATGAAGGCGTTGTCCTGGATCTCGCTTTCGATCAGAGCGAAACCGATGAGTAGTGTCGTCCTGCACTCATCAAGGTATTGCAGTCTGGAAGGTAAACGAAAGTGCTGATATACCAAAACCCAGCACGAGCGGAATCGGTACTGGGAGCCATCTCAGAGGCCGCTGGTTCGGAGACTACGGCCTACAAGGTGGCCGTGGCCTATGTGACTCGGGAAGGGGCACGAACTCTGGTTGATGCAGTCAAAGCCAAGGTTGGAGAGAGTTGGCCAGAGCTCCCCAAGACAGTGATCACTTGTTTTGACTTTGGACATACAGAACCGAGGGCGCTCGTGTTCCTTCAGGAGCAGGGGTTTGAAGTTAGGATCGCAAATCTCGGGGCAGATAGTGCGATTCGGCTCCGACCTAGTAGTTCCGGTTTTCACCCGAAGCTCTACCTTGCCTGTGGTCAGGAACAAGCACGAGTCGTGGTTGGCTCTGCGAACCTCACACGGCGAGCCTTGACCGTGAATGCTGAAGCGGTGAACGTGATGGATCTAGAACTTGAAGAAGCCGATGACATTTGGAAAGAGCTAGAGACCACCTCTGTTTTGTTGTCGGAGGAGATTCTCGAGACCTACAGGACAGTTCGTCCCCAACAACGGGCAACCACGCGCCAGGACGAGACACCTGTGCCGATACAAATGGATTCAGAGGGACTCTCGACCTTCAGAAATGCCGTCGAGGCAGAAGAGGTTGATCCAGTGGAATACCAAGCCCTATGGGTTGAGGCTGGTGGGACGAGCGGTGGCTCGGGAAATCAGCTTGAGTTACCTCGACTTGCCCAGCGGTTCTTCGGTTTCCAGTTTGACCAATACGATGATGAGCAGCGAACGATCGGCGAGCCATCGCTATTCGCCAATGCAGAATGGTGGTCAAGGCCATTGACATGGCACGGGCACAATAGGATGGAGCGGATCAATTTGCCGACCAAGGCGCAGAGCGGACTCGAATACGCGCATCAGATCGTATTGTTCCAACGCTCAGGTGCTGCCTTCGAGATCACGGTGGAAGCGCCCGAGAGCGCGCGGGCCACCCGGTGGGTTGATGAGTCAGCGGCCAGCGGGACGCTCTTCAGGGTCAGTGCAAACAGCACGCGCCGCTGCGGCTTGATCTAGTCCCATTCGAATCTGTCGTTGCCGTGTCACCGCGTGCGGCGGTCGCGGAGGCCTGCAGCAAGTTGGTCGAGTCGGTGAGCACTTGACCGGCCATTCCGATCTCCTGCCCATGCTGGCATGAGTATGTCATCGACGTTCGTTTTGGCCCGCTGCTGGGGTGTAGCAGCATGGCTTAACTGCTTTCCGATCTTTGTCAGAGCAGTGATCTGCTCAGGTTCGAGGCGTGGGATAGCCAACTTTCTCAAGTGAGTTGCTTCGACCTTTAGCGCTCCACCACCCAGGACCGTTCCAATGCACTCAAGAAATGCCAATGCCCAGGTGCTGTGCAGAAAAGCAAGAAGGGCGTAGCAGGGCAAGGAATTCTCTCTGGCAGGCCATAGAGTTGAGAAGTTGGCATCAATGATCGTTCCGGCTGCATTCCGGACCGCCATCGGATGACCATGGTTTACACGTGGGATGAACAGCAAGGGCATATGTCGAGGGGCCAGCGGTGGAAGTTGGTACCAGAACCGAGGCGGTCGGAGCGGACGCCTGGGGTCTGCTGGTCGAATGTTTGTCTTGACTGCCGACAACTCGGGGATCGTCTTCAGGTTTTCGTCCGTCCCGACATTGAAGACAGCCGCGCGACGCACATGATCTGCAAGCTGTTCTGTCATGGCGCGATAAGTCGGAGGCCCAAATAGCTGCGCATGGGAGCCCAGATCCTCCGGCAAGGCATAGCAGTTCAGAAGCAGCAGGCGACCGAGTGACTCTTCCGGTCGATTGCCTTTCACGAGGTCGCTTTGCTTGCGAACGGCAGGCTTTACGGCGTCTATCGGAACTGGAATGGGTTTCGGACTGATTTCAGGATCAACTTGGATGAGGATCACATCGGGACGTTCATCTACAAGATCGCCGTAGAAGAAGCGGTTCGCTCCCGTCCTCAGGCCTTGACCTACATGCCAGCCGACCGAATCAAGACTCCAGACTTGGCTCAAGTCCCCGACAATGTCGCGCACTGCTGCTGGCAACGCTGGGGTCTTGTCGATGCCATTTGGGTTCCGCCGCACGAAGGTCGGTTCGTGGTCTCGAAGCCACTTTTGATCCCCCGGCCGAGCGCCAAGAGAATGGGCGCTTAGGAGTGTGTCCCACTGGGCATGCAGCTTGTGCTTCTTCATAGGTAGCGAAGAAGAGGCCGCAAGGGTGGCTACATCAGAGGCGAATTCAACCTCAGGTCGTTCGGAGTGGGGATATGCACTTCCCACAATGCTGCCGTTTGCTGGTTTCGAGCAGAGTCGAATGTGGATGTGTTTGCGTGTACCGTCCACCTGACCAGACCCGCGGTCGGGCACACGCCGCGCAACCACCAGCGTCGTCCTAACTAGAGCCTCGGTGAACCACTGCGCCTCTCCGTCCTCGACGACCGACTCAATCTCGAATAAGCGATGGAGTAAATACTGAACAGGTGTTGCATAGTCCCGGGAAAGCCATGTGTCGGGCACGACCATGGCGAGCCGGCCGCTTTCGTGGACAAGTGAGGCGCACAAGATCCAGGAGGGAACCGCCAGGTCAGAAAGTCCGCTGTGATTTTCCGCGAGCGCTATCAGGAGGTCGCGATCTAAATGTGGAAGCTCCGAACGGTCAGAGAGAATGGATGACAGTCCGAAGCGGACGTCTTCGGTGCTCGGCGCAGCGACAGGCCCTTCGGTCCTGCGACTAGCAAGCTGGTATCGGACATATGGCGGGTTGGTGATAACGAGATCCCAAGTCTTGTCTTCAAGTCCTGCCCAGGTCGATGGATCGAATGCGTCTCCGATTCTCAAGGTAGGGGACTGGTGTGCGAGCGGAGCGAGTCGCTGGGAGCAGGTTTTGGCAACTGCGGGATCGATCTCAACGGCAGTGAGTTCAGCGTTTGACGTCCTCAGTGATGCTGCGGCAGCCAACATGTCGCCTGTTCCGGCCATTGGGTCAATGATTGTCTGTGCATCTTCGGCTGAGGCGAGCGCAGCGAGTAGACGCGCCAAGGGTTCGCCCGTGAAAAACTGTCCGAGCCGCTTTCGGTGCTCATGGGTGGGTGCGGGATGAGTCAGGGTCATCTGGCCGCCTCTGGTTCTCGAATCAGTTTGTTATAGAACTCTCTCGTCGTCAGCTCGACTGGTTGTGCTAGCTCGGTGCACTCCGCGACGTACCGGGAGTAGAGATGCTGCGGTGATTCGCCGTTGTCGTGCCTAAGTCGGAATGCCTCGATGGTCGATGCGCAGCGAGCGCTCGATTCGTTTTCTTGAGTGTCTCGACCGAGTAGGAACACGGCGTCCCCTCGTGTCGATCCCTCTGAGACAACCTGCTTGAAGCTCACCTGGGTCTTGTCGAGGATGCTTGATCGTCGAATCTTCAAGTTGGCCGATGCGAAAGCCGCGCCTAGAGAAGCCCACACCTCGGGTTTGGACGAATGGAAGACCACAGTCGCAGTGCCGGTGGGCTTGAGCACGCGGCCTACCTCAGAGAAGACCCTGCTCATCAGGACCTCATAGTCCTGTACATCCTTGCGCTGCGACCGACTGATGATGGTTTCCTCCGAGCGGTCGGTTAGGGATCCGAGCCAAGCTTCATTGACTTGATTGATCTCGGAGTACGGAATGAAGTCTCCAAACGGCGGGTCCGTGAACACGTAGTCGATACTTGAGTCTGGAAGGTTCAGACATGTACTGGACTCCTGTATGACATGTACGTGGCTTAGAGATCCACGGCCAATGCGGAATGCGTCGGTGAACGTTTTGATTTTCCGCCCCACTCCCTCAAACACATTCTTCTCAACGGGAAGACTGCTGATGTACAACACCCCTGACTGAGCGCCTGTCACCACAAAGTCCTTCATGCCCTTCTTGACCACCACCCTGGTCATAAGGGTCGAGTGTGTGGCGTTGTAACTCAGAACCAACAGCTTGAGTGCTCTGCGAAGTTCGGGGGGCTGGTGGGATATTTCTTGCCATAATGAGCCGATAGCCAGGAGGTTTCGCCTGGTGTACAGATGGTGGAGCTGGCTGATCCCATGGTGATATCCGGTTCGGTATAGGTCGCCCCAGCTCAATGAATGATTGGGCACGGTTGCCGGGAGCGGTTCCGCGTCTACTCGCTTAAGGCACTCCCTGTCGCTTGCCAACGGTGGTCGTCGCCACGTCACGTTTCCGGTACGACCGTAAATGAAGGCAGGCTCCCTAACCCGCTGTGAGGTCGGCTCACCGGTGAGGGGGTCGGAGTACATGGCCGTCCGTCTCTCCGCTTCACCTAGGCGCATCTGAGAGCGACAGGTGGGACACCTCACAACCTTCGCGATCTCAAGCGGATCGAGTATCACCGCAGCTTCCCAAACGGATGTGTGCTGATGACACGATGAGCAGACGAGTACGTCTGACCAGATTGTGTGACGAACCGACCCCAGTGTCCCGTCCGGGTCCTCGGAGTTGTACATCCACCCCAGACGTTCCTTGGCTGACCTCACAACTGTGAGTGCGGCTTCGGCGAAACACTCTGGCTCTGGGGGGTTGCACATCACGTCTGCAAGAAGTGAACCGATACTGCTGATCTCGTATAGAACGACGGAGCGCTGGCCCCAGTGCACCTTTAGGTCCAGTTCACGAGCCCGTGTGATCATGGCCTCAGTGGGCTTCTCGCAGAGATGAGCAGCCAGGCCGGTGGTGCCGCTCCCGGCGAAAACGTCAAGTATTCGGTCTCCGGGGTCAGTGTGAGTCGCGATGAACAGTGCAATGGCTTCAGGGTCGATCTTCGTCGGGTAGGAAAACGCGTTGTATAGCGCACCTGATCGACGAGACTCGATGGGCCTTCTGTAAAGCGAATCGGCCCGTGGCGCGGACATTTCTGGATCGGTCCGGCTCATGCGTGAACCCCTAATCTGACCTGTTCCCCGGGAGACGCTGTTTGCCCTGCACAGGCCCATACGTCTGACCCAGGGTCATCCTTAGGGGGAAGTTGAAGATCACTGTACTCATGACCGAACTCCAATTGATGCTATTTTCAGCACACTCGAATTACAGAGGTGTACTTCTCCATCATTATCGCCGATGAGAGTGACAGCAAGCATTGGACAGCATCCCTATCGAGGTGGACGGGCTGCGTCGCGTCGCCTCCGACGCGGACATCGTCCCGACGATCTTCTGGTCCGACGGCCAGCCCCCTTAATGTGGGTAGAGCTCAAAGAGCGCCCACCAAGACCCAGAAACTGGCCTTGTACCGCCGAGGCCACGGCTGCATCGGCTACGGCCGAAGACCACAGGTGTGCGACGCCCACCACATCGTGCCTTAGGGCCACAACGGGCCCACCGACATCGCCAACCTGGTGCTGAATCACGCCGGGTTTGGTAGAGGCTGTTTTTTGTGTGTGTCCGCCGGGTCGGCGGTTCGGGTTTGATTGTAGTAGGCGTTCTCGTGGGCGGCGGGGGTGGTGTACGCGTATCGGCCTTCGAGTAGCTGGCCGTGGCTGC
>JAJEIJ010000013.1:0-9340 GCA_022827725.1 Acidimicrobiia bacterium | reverse complement strand
TTGAAATCAAGGTTGCTCTGGAGACAAACAAGCCGAAGGGCCACCTCCCAAAACCCGGCCCACACCTCGCTTGTCGATATGTCCTAGCTGACCGTGCAGGGAACTACACCAGGAAAGAGCGGGGCAACGTAGTTTGGGTCTGGGAGGTTCGGCTGGGGGAGTTGTCAGCAGAGGATTTCAGTCTTTCCAATACTCCCGGTGATTCAGGAAAGACGGCAGTCATCAAGACAGGCTCATTGGACCGGCTTGCGTGCGTTTACTATGACAGCCGGTTTCTCCCATACGCCAAGCCCCGTCCAGGCCACAACTAGAACGCGATCAGCCCCTCCTGCGGATGGGCCCACGGAAGCCGGGGAACGTGCTCGATCTGTTTGGGCCGAGCCAGCGGTATGTGGCCGATAGGGACATCGATGACTGCTGGTGCCTGCTGTTCGAGCGCGGCCGGGATCATCGCTTCGAGATCCATGGGGTCGTCTGCCCTCATGCCAATGGCGCCGAACGATTCGGCGAACTTCACGAAGTCGGGGTTGGCGAGGTCGGTTCCGTAGGAGCCGTCGAAAAAATCGTCTAGGTCGCGGGCCACGTTGCCATAGGCGTCATCTCTGAAGATGACGGTGGTGACGTTGATTCCGTATTTGATTGCGGTTGACAACTCAGATGAGTTGAACATGAAGCTGCCATCCCCAGCGAAGCACACCACTGGGTGATCTGGTTTGGCCAGTTTTGCTCCCAGCGCTGAAGGGAACGCAAAGCCCAAATTGAACGAGTACCCAGAGTCGATGTAGGTGTTCGGGTGGTTCACCTGCCAATGGGTTCGGGAATAGAAACCGAATTGGGTGACATCCCACACGGTGTATGCGTCTTCGGGTGTCCCCCGTCTGATTGCTTCCAAGATGGGGTACTGGGGTTCGTTGTCTCTGATGTCGTAGTAGGCGATCAGGCGACGAGCGGCGGACACGGCTTGAGCAGGGGATGGGCGGTCTCGACACCCGGCTTCTACCAGAAGGGGCAAGAGCGAGTTGATGGTTGCTTTGGCGTCGCCGTGCAAAGGGATGGTGTTGTCTTGAATCCGGGTGAGGTCGAAGTCGTCGATGTTGATGTTCACGAGCGTCGACGACTCCCCGGCAGGGTTGCCCAAAGAAAAGCGTGTTCCAATCCCAATGACGACATCGGCGGTCTTCATAACGTCCAAGAGCTGATTCATCTCGTGCCGTTCACCGCCAGGGCTGACGCATGAGCCGTAGCACAGAGGATGGCTGTCGGGGATGGCGCCCTTGCCGCCTCCCGACGTGATTACTGGGATGTTTGTGGCCTCGACTAACTCGAGAAGCGCCTGCTCTGCTCCAGAGAGGGCTACCCCCCCTCCGGCGACGATCAGGGGAAGTCGGGATTGCGAAATGGCCGAGGCTGCTTCTTGCAGCTGGTCGCGGCTGGGCATGAGTCGCGAGATAGAAGCGGGATCCGGTAGTTCGACTTCATCTCGTTCTACCAGGGCATCCGGTGGGCATTCGATGTAGGTCGGACGGGGGCGGCCGGTGCGCATTTGTTGAAATGCCTCGGATACGGCCGCGGGAATCTCTCTTGGAGTCAGGGCTTGCTGGCGCCATTTGGTGATGGGTCGCACAATGTCCATCTGGTCTTCGATCTCATGGACCCCACCAAGGTTCTTCCCCATCTGCCCTCGGGGAATTTGTCCGGCGATGAGCAGTAAAGGACAAGAGCGGGCGTGGGCCGTGGCCAATCCAGCAGCTGCGTTGTATATGCCGACACCGGGAACCACGAGGGCCACTCCCGGCACGCCCGACGCTCGGGAATAGCCGTAGGCCATGTAGGTGGCGGCCTGTTCATGCCGGGTGGTGACCATCCGAATATCTGGCTCGTCGCGCAGCGCGGCCACAATCCCGTACATCTGAATTCCAGGTATTCCAAAGACGACTTCAACGCCCTCTCGGACCAGCGACTTTGCGAGAGCTTCCCCCCCGCTCAACTTCACCGGGTAATTCTTACACCCGCAGTATCGAATGTGGTCAACGGGCATCTTCTAGGCGGTACACGGTGTCGTCGAAGCTCAGTACGTACAGTTCTCCAGCGGCGTCTTCGCCGAAGGAGACCAGCGTGACTGGCGGGACGGTGACACCGAGCTCCACCCGCGTGTCCATCCCCTCATCGTCGATGCTCAGACCCCACAGGCGACCTTGGCAGAAATCGCCGAAAACATAGGTGCCCACGAGGCTGGGTATGGCCGAGCCCCGGTACACGTGGCCCCCGGTTATGGAGCAGCCCGTGTCGTGGTCGTACACGTGAATGGGGAAGTCCAAGTCTTCGGGAGTTTCGGTGCCGGAGAACCGGACGTGGCCTTCGAACAGCGGCCATCCCAAGTTGGCCCCTGGCTTCCAGCCGTCGGCGGCCCGCAGCACGTGGATTTCCTCCCACTCGTTTTGTCCCACATCTGCGATCCACAGATCGCCGGTGGTCCGGTCGAAGGAGAATCGCCAGGGGTTGCGAGCTCCGTAGTGCCAGATCTCAGCTCGCCCCCCGCCGTCGGCAAACGGGTTGTCGGCGGGAATGGAGTAATCCGAGTCGCCGTCGGCCTCGGGGTCGATGCGGACCATGGCGGCTAGCAGGGTGTCCAGATTCTGGCCCTGGTTGAACATGTCATCTCGGCCGCCGCCGTCGCCGAATCCGATCCACAGGTAGCCGTCGGGCCCGAAGGCGATATGGCCGCCATTGTGGTTGCAGGCCGGCTGGTCGACGCCCAGCACCGTCCGTCCCTGGTCGCCCTGAACCCACTGCCCGCTCATGGGGTACTCCACAATCAAGCTGTCGCCCTTCAAGTCGGTCGAGCTCACGTAGAGCTTCGACCCGTCAGGGGAGAATGCGATGCCCAACAGCCCTTCCTCGCACTCTGGATTGGTCTGGTCAATGATATCCAGCACCATCTCGGGAGGTTCATCTCCATCAGCGTTCATGAGCCACACCTGGCCCTCCCGGGTGGCCACGTACAGATCACCGGCGGCACTTCCGGTGCCCGGTCGGGCGACCAGCGCCATGGGGTCGGGCAATGACGCCACTGGGGTCAACACCAAGATTGCCTCTTCAGGCTGGTCGGTCCCCGCGGCTTGTTCGTCCTCGCCTTGTTCGGGAACCGGGTCGGTGGCGGGGGAGGTAGCCGACTGGTCTCCGGCATCGGTGGGGCCGTCCGGTCCCGATTGGGGAGCAGTGGCCGTCGTCGCAGCTGCTCCAGCGGTGGCCGCTACGGTGGCCGTGATTTGTGGCTGGGCGTCGCGTCGGTCTTCGTTGCTGTCGCCACAAGCGCTAGCCAGCAGGCAAATCGCAGCGACTGTCGCCACCATTTGCCGGTTGCGGCTCACGGTTGCTTCCGCAGTGGCCGGATCAAGCCTTCCTGCACGACAGAGGCCACCAGTTCGCCGGTGCGGTTCCACGCCGTGCCCCATGCCAGGCCCCGGGCGTTGGAGGCCGAGTTGGACACTTGGTCCAAGAAGATCCAGTCATCCATGCGCAGCGGCCTATGGAACCACATGGCGTGGTCGAGGCTGGCCGCTTGGATGTCGATCTCGTTGCCTCGCACCGGCAGGGCCTTAGTGGCGGTGTCCAGCACGGTCATGTCGCTGGCGTAGGTGAACATGCAGGTGTGCAGTACAGGGTTCTCGGGCAGCGAGCCGGTGGCCCGCAGCCACACCTGCAAGCGGGGCTCGCGGCTCTGGCCCCGCTCTGCGGGCGAGCCGGTCACATAGCGCAGCTCAATAGGGCGGATCATTCGGCCTTGGTCGTCCACCGGGAAACCGTCCCATACAAACGGCTCCAGTTCCTCGGGGTCGGGGATACCTCCGGGAAGGTCGGTCTGGTGCTCGAAGCCCTCCTCTTCTTTGTGAAAAGAGGCCGACATGGCGAAGATGGGCTGGCCGTGCTGGATGGCGGTCACTCGGCGGGTGGTGAACGAGCGGCCGTCGCGCACCCGCTCAACCAGATACACCAGGGGGGCCGACACGTCGCCGGGTCGTATGAAGTAGGCCTGGAGGCTGTGGACCGCTCTGTCTTCCACCGTGCGGGTGGCGGCCACTAGGGCTTGGCCGGCCACCTGACCGCCGAACACCCGCTGGCGGTCCTCTTGGGGGCTGACTCCCCGGAAGATGTCCTCCTCGATGGACTCCAGATCCAGCAGTTCGATGAGCGCATCTACCTCTGCTTGCATGACCGACTGATCCTACCGTCAGAGTTAGGCAAACCTTATGGCCTAGTGGTCGGATTTGAGAGGCGCTGGGGTACGCTTGTTTCTCCCCATGACGCTTCTTGTCTCTGCCCGCGCTCACGTCTTGGAAAACTGGCGCCGCTTACTGCGCTATTGCGGCACATCGGCGGTGGGAGTGGTGCTGGGTCAGACCATTCTGCGGGTGTGCTACGACCTGCTGGGCTGGTCGGGGCTGGTGTCCAACCTGGTTGCCTTCATGATCGCCAATATCCCCGTCTATTTCCTGTACCGGGGGTGGGTGTGGGACAGCAGCGGCCCCACTCAGTGGGGCCGAGTAGTACTGCCCTTCTGGCTGGTCTCGCTGGCTGGGCTGGCCCTGTCGTCGCTGGCCGTGGGCTTGGTGGACGCCGCCACCGACAACGGCTGGTTCATCACCGCGGCGTCGGTTGGCGCCTTCGGCACGGTATGGCTGGTGAAGTACGCGGTGTGCGACCAGTACTTGTTCGGTCCAGCGCTCGACGGAGGGTCTGCTGACAAGGGCCTTGAGACCCAAGACGATGGAACCCAGTCGGCGGGCGTTCGCTGAGGCCGCCCGGGGGTTCATGCCCCCCGATGAGGGAATGGCGCTTCACCAGGCCGCCTGCGACTTGGAGGTGGCCGGGCCGCTGCTGGAAGTGGGCAGCTATTGCGGCAAGTCGTCGGTGTATCTGGGCGACGCCGCCCAAGCCCAGGGCCGGGTGCTGTTCGCCCTCGACCATCACCGGGGCTCGGAGGAGAACCAGCCGGGCTGGGAGTGGCACGAGCCCGATCTTGTCGATCCCGCCGTCGGCCTGATTGACACCCTGCCCCATTTCCGCCGCACCGTTCATGAGGCCGGGTTGGAGGGAAGCGTGGTGGCTTTAGTGGGTGACTCGGTGACCATCGCCCAAAACTGGTCCACTCCGCTGGCCTTCTTGTTCATCGACGGCGGCCACGGCACCGAACCCGCCCACGCCGACTACGAGAACTGGGTTTCCCACGTGGCCATCGGCGGCCGTTTGGCCATCCACGACGTGTTCCCCAACCCCGCCGACGGCGGCCGCCCCCCCTACGAGATCTACTGCCGGGCCATGGACTCTGGCGCCTTCACAGAGCTCTCCATCACCGGCTCCCTGAGGGTCCTCACCCGCGTCGCCCCCGGCGTCTGATCTACCCAGTTCCAAGCAGGCCCTTAGTCGCCTCACTACCGTTGCGGCGTGAATCAAGAACAAAGGCTGGCATCAGGCGAAGCGTGGCAGGAGTTCTGCGACCGGTTGAAAGCCGCAGGTAACCGGCTGCTGGAAGACGACTTTCCGGCGGAGGCGGCTGATCGGGCCGAGGGCTACCGGCACTTGGGCCGGCTGCTGATGCAGGGGTGGATCGAGCAGGTTGAGTTTGGCGACCGAAATTTCCCGGTCATGTACCGCCACAACGACGACGTGATGCGCTGGGGCGGCCCCAACGTGGACAACACCTACTGGCGGGCCCACGTGAGTGTTGAGCACTCCTATCGGATCAATGGGTGGCTGCCGCCAGGGGCGATGTTCGTGATCCAAAGCGCCCACGGCGAGATGCACCAGAACCGTCTGGGCATCACCGCCGAACGCTCGAGCGACAATTTCGCGGTGGATCCCGATGGCAGCTTCACCTTCGTTGCCAGCGCCACTCCCCACGACGGCAACTGGCTCCCCATCGACGAGCACACCGACCACATCTCAGTGCGGGAGTACAACGTGGACTGGGGAGTAGACGAGCCGGGCCGGTTTGTGATCGAGCGGGCGGGCAGCGAGGGTGAGCGCCCGGAGCCGCTTGATCCGGCTGGCTTCGCCGAGGGTTTGGATCAGGCCATGGCCTGGGCCGAGGATGCCCTGGTGTTTTGGAACCAGTGGATGGAGCGCAGCCGCAGGGCCGCGCCACCCAATGTGTTCTACGGCCCCCGCTCTGTGCCCGGTGGGGCCGATGCCATCGGCTACGGCGGCTGCTCCTACGAACTGGGGCCCGACGAGGCCCTGGTAGTGAGCTGCGACGTGCCCGACGCCCAGTACTGGTCGTTCATGCTTTACAGCTACGCCTGGTTCGAGTCGCTGGACTTCGCCAACCGCACCGTGAGTCTCAACAACGCCCAGATCGCGGTGGACCCCGACGGCCGATTCCGCATTGTGGTGGCCCACCACGACCCAGGCGTGCAGAACTGGCTCGACACCGAGGGCCGCCCTGAGGCTCTCATCACCTTCCGCTGGGTCCTCAGCTCCACCATGCCCACCCCCGAGGGCCAAGTGGTGCCTTTCACGGAGATTGGTGATCACCTCCCCGACTTCACCACCCGCTTGACTCCTGAGCAGCGCGCCACCCAAATCGCCACCCGCCGCCAATCCCGAGCCCACCGCTTCCGCTGCTGAACTTCATTGGCGCGGTTGAGTCTCTAGCGCGATGTAGCCTCGCCTCCATGATTTCTTGGCGTATTTGGAAGGTTCCCGCCCTTGTTGCCTGCCTTTTCTTGATGGCCGCGGCCTGCGGGAGCGACGACAACGGCCAGGCCTACGAAGCTGAGCGGATTGGTGGCACAGCCTCAGCCGGCATCGTCAACCCCGATGGTGGTGTGATAGGCACTGCCGACTTCGAGCAAGGGCCGACGGGGGTGCTGATCACGGTGTCGGTGAGCGGCCTCACCCCCGGCGGGCACGGCATCCACCTTCACGCGGTGGGTGCGTGTACCCCGGATTTCAAGGCGGCCACCGGGCATATCACCAGGACCGACGATGCGCTTCACGGGTTGAAGAACCCCGAGCGAACGGCTGGCAACGGCGATAACGGCGACCTGCCCAACCTCTATGCGGCAGCCGACGGCACCGCCCAGGCGGAGTTCTTCACCTCGCTGGTGACCATTTCTGGCGGGTCAATGCCCGCACTGCTCGATGCTGACGGCTCCACGGTGATCATCCACGAAAGCCCCGACGATCACATCACCCAGCCCATCGGCGGCGCCGGCGGCCGCGTCGGCTGCGCCATCATCCGCTAACCCGCGAGCAGTTCTCAGCAATCCCCTATCCGTAAGGCAGCGCGTACCGATCGTTCCACCGCATCGGCAACAGCTTCAGGGTTTTCGTGCTCCCAAAAGCGCAGCACGGTCCAGCCGGCTTCTTGGAGGTGGGTGTCGGTGTCTTGGTCGCGGGCGATGTTGCCGGTGATCTTGTTGGACCAGTACTCGGGGTTGGTGGCCGGTTGGGTGTGGTGTTCCGGGCAGCCGTGCCAATAGCAGCCGTCCACGAACACCGCGACCTTGGCCTTACGGAACACCAAATCGGCCGTCCGCCGCAGCTCCGGCAGCGGCCGAGCGGCCACCCGGTACCGCAACCCTCGCCGATGCACCGCCGAGCGAACCGCCAATTCCGGTTTGGTGTCCCGGCTGCGATTCCCCTGCATCGACTTGCGGGTCGCCTCCGAAGAAGCCCAAGACCCCTCCGGTACCTCGCTCATAGACCGATGGTAGCGATGAGTTCAGGTGAACGTGGTTGTCCCTGCTCCTGTCGAACCCCACACTGAGGAACAGTGATCAATCGGCTTTATTCAAGATGGTGCCACTGACCGTCTTCGACGCTTTCGGAACGAACCACGGTCAACTCACCATGGTGGGCGTGACGCGAGAAGACAGCGAGCACTTCTCCGCTACCGGAGGCAGAGGGGGCAAGAACGCCTCCGAGTCCCAGTGTGCTTGCGGCATCTCCGACAAGTTGGCACGGCTCAAATGGGCCTTCTAGTGATTCATATGAGAGACCGACCGCGGCCATTGCACCCGGGGCTGTGAGGTCAGCTACTTCGAGGTTTGTGACGGCCATGGTATGGACCCTCCGGGGTAGGAACGACTCCGGTCCAGATCCTTGACCGAGTGCCATGCGGTGAAACTCAGCCCGGCAGGTCTCCAGAGGTCTCGCCAAATACACCGTTTCGATTCCTGGCGGGTTCCATCGTCCCCCATTCAAACTGGCTCCAGCGCCCGACAGCGGATCTCGATTGGGTCCAGTATGTCGATAAAAGACACCATCAATCTGCGTTGGCCCAAGTTCGTCCAGGATTCGGTAAAGGTCAGGAGAAGCCATTTGTTGAGTGTGTGTGCTTATACGACGATGCCGTCTGCCAAGGCTTCAATGACTGCTACAACGGCCTTGAAGTCGCCGTTATGGATTCTCTCCGCAGGTGTGTCTCCATCAAGCAGGCGGTTCGGCGACAGGATCCAGAGATTTGCGTACTCAGCATCCAACACCGCCTCCAGCTCCTGAGCCACGTAAGCGAGTTCCAGGAGACGTTGCCGAGAGAGCCGCTGTGGCTCAGCTGTCCCTGCGGACCAACGTCCCACTGACCGTCCACTTGCATCGACGATTCTCCCGATATCGTCGTGAGTGAGCCGCGTGGAGTCAGCGATTGACGTCAATTTGCTTGCGAGAGCGCTGTTCACCAGGTCACTCCTTCGTCCCCTTGTATGCCTACTTGAATGGAGTGTACTATGTCGTATACTATGTCGTATACTATGTCGTCTAGTTTGACGACAAAATAACCACGGGAAGTAGCCAATGGGCATCGAGTACCACCTCGGTCGAAATGATCACAGAGTTGCTGAGGACTTCTTGACGGACGCGGACTACCGCGTGCTTGACGCAATTCGCGTTGATGGGCACAATTCGCAGCGGCAGCAAGGGGTAATCGAAGCAGCGATCGGTCTCGGTGTACCTGTCCTGGTTGAGTTGCTCCTTGACCGACTTGAGAATCCGGGCTTTGACTATGGCCAGCTGCCGTATCTTCCTGATGGTGGTGTGTCGGCTTCGGCGCTCGTCTCCGATGTAGTTGTTCGCAGAGAGCTTGTTGAGCGGTGCATCGAGTTTCAACGTCAAATTGGAGCTGAGATAGTCGCCCCACATCTCTTTCAGGGAGATCCGTTGCACGACGACCTCGCTTTTGAGTTCGTTCAAGAGACGGTGACCGGACCCCGTTTTTTGGTCCAGGTGTTATGAGAGTTTTTTCGGGTTGTTTTTTGCCCATTGGTCTGCGTATTCGGCTGGGGTGAGCATGCCGAGCGCGGAGTGGGGGCGGTAGGTGTTGTAGTCGGTTTGCCAGTCG
>JAJEIJ010000043.1:0-13339 GCA_022827725.1 Acidimicrobiia bacterium | reverse complement strand
CAGGCCGCCCCGCCTCCACCAGATCGACCACACGCTGCCGGAACTCCGCCGGATAACCCCTCGGCGCCATAGAACCTCCCCAGGTCCACGACAGCAGAATCCAACAACAAACCTACGCAAAACCCGTGGACCACCAGCCCCCTGCGCAAAACCCAGGGTGAATCACCCGAGCACAACTTCCACGATGTGGAGCGCTTCGCGGCCATGGCCGGGCCTCGGGGTGTTCGCGGGCAGTGGACCGCCATCCCCGCCATGGCCAATGAGGCCGACTACCGGGCCGACACGCTGGCCTTCGACCGCCGCCTTCGGGAGGCGGGGGTCGACTTCTGGCCCACCGTGGGCACCAAGCCGCTGGATCTGTACTTCAACTTTGAGAAGGCGCTGACCTTCCAGCGGGTCCCCGCTTGGAACGACCTGGTCAACGGGCCCCCCGAAAACAAGATGAACCTGCTGGCCGACCCCGCGTGGCGGGATCAGGCCCGCTCCGACTGGGACAATCGGAAGAAGTCCCGCCGCGCCCGGGTCGATCACCCCCACACATTGATATTCGCCCTGTCCGAGACCGGGGTCGGCCCCCTCGGGATCTCGTTGGCCGACCACGCCGTTAACACCGGCCAGCATGTTTCCGATGCGCTGGCCTCCTGGCTGCTGGACAACGGCATCGGCTCGTCGCTGCGGGCGCTGCCCGATGTCCACGACGAGCCTGCTTTGGCCGAGGTGATCCGCTCGCCCCACACTCTCACCAACGTCAACGACAGCGGTGCCCACCTCCAGCTGTTCTGCGGTGCCGGCCAGAGCACCCACCTGCTGACCCACTACCACCGCGACACCGGCCTGCTGACCCTGGAGGAGGCGGTCCATGTGCTCACCGGCCGCACTGCGGAGTTCTTTGGCCTGTCCGATCGAGGAGTAGTCGCTGCGGGCAAGGCCGCCGATCTGGCCGTGTTCAGCCTCGACGAGATCTCCCTGGGATCTGAGGTGAAGGTGCGCGACGTGCCCGGTGGGTCGTGGCGGTTCACCAGGGAGCCGGGCGGCTTTCGGGCCACCATCGCCAACGGCGTCGCCACCTACCGGGAGGGCGAGCCCACCGGCGCACTTCCCGGCACTCTGGTTGGCCCGTCCCTGGGCTGAGCGCACGTCTTTACCGCCACCTACGATTCGCCCGACCGCACAACAGAGAGCGAGGCAACACAAATGGGACGACTAGAGGGCAGGGTGGCGTGGGTCACCGGAGCGGCTTCGGGCATCGGCCTGGCGAGCGCAGAACGGTTCGCTGAAGAGGGTGCCGTGGTGATCGGCTCCGATATTGCTGAGAGCGAGGGCTGGAAGGCAGTGGCTGAAACAGCACCAGCGTCAAGCTTCCACCTCGTCGATGTGCGGGACGCCGACGCCCAGGAAGAGCTGGTGAGCCAGATCGTCCAAGACCACGGTCGGCTCGATGTGCTGGTCACCGCGGCCGGGGTGGCCGGAGGCGGCCAGGTTCATGAGCTCGACGTCGAGGAGTGGGACCGGGTGCAGGACATCAACCTCAAGGGCACCATGCTGTCGTGCCGGGCCGCCCTCAAACCCATGGTGGAGGCCCGCTCGGGGAGCATCATCACCATTGCCAGCGTGGAAGGCCTCGAAGGCTGCGAGGGGGGCAGCACCTACAACGCCTCCAAGGGCGGGGTGATCCTGCTCACCAAGAACATTGCCAACGACTACGGCCCGGCCAACATCAGGGCCAACGCCATCTGCCCCGGCTTCATCGATACCCCTATGTTCCAGTCGGTCATCCCCCATCTCGGTCCCATCGCCGACAGCATCCGCGACCAGCACAAGCTCAAGCGGTGGGGGCTCCCCTCGGAGATCGCCGGAGCGGCCTTCTTTTTGGCCTCCGATGACTCCTCGTTCGTCACCGGCGTCGCCTTGCCGGTCGACGGGGGCTACACCGCTGGCCACGCCCACGGCATGACCACCATCTAGCCAGCCCACCATCTAGAGCAGGCCCTCAAACGGGGCGGAACTTGATGAGGGTGATCTCGTCGGTGGCGTCCTCGAACACGGCCTCAACAGGCAGGCCGCAGGCAATGTCGGCGTTGTCGATGTCGATGAGGTTGGAGTACACCATCGGCCCCTCCTCCAACTCCACCAGCACCACGTTGTAGGGGAGCTCCGGTTCGAACGACGGGATATAGGGCTGCCTCATGATGGTGAAGCCCCATACCGTGCCCCGGCCCGACGCCTCGGTCCATCCCCGGTCGAACGACAGGCACGCGGGACAAGAGGCATAGGGGGGAAACCACACGTGCCCGCACGCTTGGCACTTCGGCAGAACGAAGCGGTGCTCGCGGGCCGCGGCCCAGAACTCCCGATCCTCGTGGGTAACCGTCGGCAGCGGTTTGGCGTACGCCGCGCCGGTGCTCACAGCAGCCCGTCCCGGCACAGCAGCGACGCCCCCGGCAGCGCCGACAGGCACCAGTACAGCGACCAGTCACAGTCGGGAATCTGGCGCTCCCCGGCCCGGCCCCGCAGCTGGCGCACCGCCTCGGCGTGCTGGTTCCACCCCTGGAGGTACGACTCGCTCAGCATCCCACCGCTGGTGTTGATCGGCAGCTCTCCGCCCAAAGCGATACGGCCGTTCTGCACCCACTCCAAACCCTGGCCCTTGGGGGCAAACCCGAATCCCTCCAGCCCCCACAGCACCGACACGCTGAAGTTGTCGTACACCTGAAGGCAGTCGATGTCTTCGGTAGTCACCCCCAGCGGGTCGAACAGATCGGCCTTCATCGACCGGCACGCCTCGTCCCAGAACCCCAAGTCCACATACCACTCCCGGAAGTTGGCCCGCCCCGAGGTGCCAGCGATCAACACCGGCGGATGAGCCAGGTCCCGCGCCCGCTCCGCGGTGGTCACCACATAGGCCACCGCTCCGTCGTTCACCAGGCAGTAGTCGAACAGTCGCAGCGGCTCGGCGATATACCGGGAGGCCAGATAGTCGTCGATGGTCATTTCCTGCTGCATGATGGCCCCCGGAGTCATCCGGGCATGCGAGCGGATGGCCACCGGGATGGCCCCGAGCTGCTCCTCGGTGCCCCCGTACTCGGCCTGATAGCGGGTGAACCCCATCGAATACTGCGCCCCCGGCGAGGCCATGCCGTAGATCGTGTCGTACAGCAGCCCCTGGGGCTGGGCGCCGAACTTGGTGCCCTGGGTGCGGAACACCACCGAGTTGAACAGCACCACGTAGTCGGCCAACCCGTGGTGTACCGCGGTGGCGGCGTGCATCAGAGCCATTGCGCACATGCGCCCGGCCTGGGGATAGTCCACCACGAAGCGCACGTCGGTGAGCCCGCTGCGGTAGGCCACCGGCTCATAGTGGGGCAGCCCCCCGGTGATGAGCCCGTCGATCTGCGACTTCTCCAGCCCGGCATCGGCAATGGCCGCCGCAATGGCCTCGGTAGCCAGCGCCTCCCCGGTCCGCTCCGGGTCGGGCGTGCGGTACAGCCCGGCGAAATCGCTGCCCCCAATACCGACGATGGCTGTCTTGCCGGCAAACTCACGATCGCTCATCGCCCAGCGACCCTAGTTGTCGCCTGTGTTCGACCCTATGCCCAGCCTCTATCGTCGAAGCCGATGCAAGGGCGGTGGTGATGAAGATCAATCCCGACAAATCTTGGCGGCTGGTGGCCGAGCGGCTGGAGGCGGAGACCGACCCCCGGCGGCGCCACGTCCTGCAACTGGTGCTCCACCACATGCAGCGCGAGCTCCGGCTCGACATCGAGGGGGTGATCGACACCCTCAGCGACAAGCCCCAATACAAGATCTGGCCCAACGTCGACGATCCTGTCGCCAGCCCCGGCGGCTCGAAAGACGCCATCCGCGACCTCTACGACCGCGCCCTGGTGCAGACCGGCGCCCACCGCTGGGAGCTAGACCTGGATCGGGTGATCGTCGACGACCACGCTGTGTTCACCGAAGGGGTCATGCGCATGGCCTACCCCGGCCGCACGCTCGAAGCCATGGGCATCGAGGTTCCCGACGTGGACTCCTACTACCTGTCCGAAGTCCGCATGGGCATCGTGTGGCCGATCGACCCCGACGACCCCGAGGCCCGGCTGTCGGGCGAAGAGGTCTATGCCGAAGGCGACCGCTTCGAGGGGATCGCCGACCGTCCCATCAGTCTCGACGAGATTGCTCCCTTGGAGTCGTTTGACGCCTGACCATTAGCCTCTACGTTTGAGCCAGAGTGAAAGGCAGTGCCGATGAAGATGAATCCCAACAAGACGTGGCGGCTGGTGGCCGAGAAGCTGGAGGCTGAGACCAACCCCCGGCGGCGCCATGTGCTGGAGCTGGTGCTGGCCCACATGAAGTGCGAGGCCCAGGCCGACATCGAAGGGGTGGTGGCCACTCTTAGCGAGAAGCCCCAGTACATCATCTGGTCGAACCCCGACGATCCCATCGCCAGCCCCGGCGGTGACCGCGACGCCATCCGGGGCTTCTACGACCGCAGCATCGTGCAGACCGGCGCCCACCGCCTCGAATTCGACTGCGACCGAGTCATCGCCGACGACGATGCGGTGTTTACGGAGGGCGTGATGAGCATGGCCTACCCGGGCCGCACCTTGGAGGCCATGGGCATCGAGGTTCCCGACGTGGACTCCTACTACCTCGCCCAAGCCCGCATGGGCATCGTGTGGCCGGTTGATCTCGACGATCCCGAGGCCCGCCTGCGGGGCGAAGAGGTCTACTCCGCCAACGACGCCTTCGAAGGCGTCGCCGACCGCCCCATCAGCCTCGAAGAAATCGCCCCCCTAGAACTCGCCACCGTTTAGTTACTACGACGCCGACCAGGTGTCGGTGCGGAGGTAGGTGTAGACGCCCTCGAAGTCTGTGCGGGCTTTTTCGGGGAGGTCGACCGGGTCGCCGAGGCTGCTGGTGCCCCACACGATGCGGGCGGTGTGCTCGGCGACTAAGGCGGCGTGGAGAGCGTGGTCGGGCGACTCGCCGATGCACAGCATGCCGTGGTTGGCCATGAGCACCGCCGAGCGGTCGGCCAGATGGCGCACCACCTCTTCGCCCAGCTCGTCGGAGCCGGTGGGCCGGTAGTCGGTCACCGGCACATCTCCGCCCAGGTACACGATGACCTCCTCGATCACCGCGGGGATGCTCTTGTGGGCCACCGCGAACATCGAGGCGTGTATTGGGTGGCAGTGCACCACCCCGCCCACCTCGGGGAAGGCCCGATAGCAGGCCAGGTGCATGGCCTTTTCGGTGGAGGGCCGGGAAGAGCCCTCCATCAGGTTTCCGTTCAGGTCCACCGCCGCCAGGTTGTCTACGTTCACTTGGTCGTAGGGGAGCGACGACGGGGTCAGCCAGATCATCCCGTCGTCGGCCCGCCCTGAGACGTTTCCTGCGGTGCCCACCACCAGCCCGGCCGCGTCCATGGCCTGGGCGGCGCCCACCACTTGGGCTCGAATGTCGGCGCTGTCGGTCATTGCCACACCTCCGGGTTGGCCAGGTGGTGAGGGCGCTCTCCGGCCAGGAGTCGGCAGATGTCCTCCACCACCATATCGGTTTGATTCACCTCGGTGTCGTAGGTGGCGCCGCCCACATGGGGGGTGAGCACCACGTTGTCGAGCGTGGTCAGCGGATGATCGGGCGGGAGGATCTCGCCCTGCACGTGGTCGAGCCCCGCGCCCCCTAGATGGCCCGATGCCAGGGCCTCCACCAGGGCGTCGGTGTCGTGCAGTGCGGCCCGAGCGGTGTTCACGTAGATGGCCCCCGGCCGCATGGCCGCGAACTGCTTGGCTCCGATCATCCCCATCGTCTCCAGGGTGACCGGGGCGTGCATCGACACCACGTCGGCGGTGGCCAGCAGCTCGTCTAGCTCGCAGTCGGCGTCGGGCTGATAGGGGTCGTAGGCCATCACCCTCATCCCTAGGCCCTCGAAGCGCCATTTGGCCGCTCGCCCCACCGCTCCCAGTCCTACCAGCCCCACCGTGCGGCCTGCCATCTGCCAGGCCCGATACCGCTGATAGGGGATGGAGTCGGCGAACACCGTGCCCGCCCGCATGTCCCGGTCGCCCATCACCACATGGCGGCTGACGGCAAACATCAGCGCCACCGCCATCTCTGCCACCCCGTCGGCGTTGCGCCCCGGGGCGTGCAGCACGGGAATCCCCGCCGCGGTGGCGCCGGCCACGTCCACGTTGGTGGGGTCTCCCCGGGTCGAGGCCACCGCCCGCAGCGGCTGCTCGAACACCGGCCCCCGGCACTCGTCGGCCTCGCACACCAGCAAATCGGCCGACACCGCTGCCAGCCGAGCGGCCAAGTCATCGGCGCCATAAAGACGGAAGGGCCGGTGCTCGATCCACGGGTCGAATACCACGTCGGCCACATCCCGCAGCCGGTCCAAGCCCGGCCCCCGCAGCGGAGCGGTCACCAGCGCTCTCGGTCTGCTCACGCTATGAGCGTAGGGTTCGAAGCCGCGGTTCACTCCATCGACACCGCGCCATTTCGCAAGCCGACCACTACGGTTGACGGCTGTGGCTGAGACAGTCGAGGTGACGGTGGGCATCGACATCGGCACCACCTCGGTAAAGGCGATAGCGGTCGACGCCCACGGAGAAGTCTGCGCCCGGACTCGCATCCCCCACGCCATCAACGCCCCCACCCCGGCGGTGCTCGAGCACGATGCCGCTGCGGTGTGGCATACCGGCGTTATCGAAGCCTGCGATTCGGTGTCGGCCGATCACCGAGTGGCGGGCATCGGCCTGGCCGCCATGGTCCCTTCGCTGGCCGCGGTCGACCGCAACGGGATGCCGGTCTCGCCGGGAATCCTGTACGGCGACCACCGAGGACACCACCCCGACGGCGAGTTCGTCGGCTTCTTGCGCTCGCTAGAGCAGGCTGTGCCCGACGCCCACGCCTACTGGCCGGCCCAAGCGGTGGCCAGCCATGCCTTGTGCGGCGCGGCCGCCATCGACGAGGTCACCGCCATGACCTGCCTGCCCGTGTTCGGCGCTGACGGCTGGGACCCGCAGTGGTGCGATCCCGGCAAGCTCCCCCCTCTAGTGATGGATTCCACCCCCATCGGAGAGCGGGGCGATGCCCCGGTGGCCGCTGGCACCGTGGACGCCCTGGCCGAGCAGCTCGTGGCCGGGGCCGACTCGCCGGGCGATGTGCTGGTGATCTGCGGCACCACCCTCATCACCTGGGCAGTGGGCGAGGGATGGCCCGAGGCCGAGGGGCTGTGGACCATCCCCCATCTCCAACCCGGCCTGTCCGCCATCGGCGGGCCGAGCAACGCCGGCGGCCTGTTCTTGGAGCGGGTCCGGGCCCTCACCGGCGATCCGACCGCTGAGCCGGACCACCCCGACCGCGTTCCGCTATGGGTTCCCTACATCCGGGGCGAGCGCACCCCCCGCCACGACCCCGACCTGCGGGCCGCACTGGTCGGCCTCGATGTGGGCCACACCCCCGCCGATGTGCTGGCCGCGGCCTATGAGGCCGCCGGATTCGTCGTTCGCCACCACCTCGATCTGGCCGGCACCACCCCCCAGCGCATTGTGGCCGTGGGCGGGGGCACTCAGGTCGAGCGCTGGATGCAGGCCCTGGCCGACGCCACCAACCTGCCGGTAGACGTCACCGCCGTGCCCGAGGGGGCCGCGAGGGGAGCGGCCTGGCTGGCCCGCATCTGCGCTGGCCGGGAGTCCGGCGACTGGGCCGAGGCCCGCCGCTGGGCCCGCACCGGCCACCGGGTTGAGCCCCGACCCGACTGGGCCGAGGCCTGCAACCGCCGCTACCCCCAATGGCGCGCCGCTTGCGATTCTCAAAGCGAGGCTGCACAGTAAGGCGCGCGCAAAAGAGGAGATCCATGAAGTTCGCAGTGACGTTTCCGATGGTGGCCCCCCCGTGGGACCAGAGGCTGATCACCAAGCAGGGCGTGGTGGACTTCGCTCGCACCGCCGAGGAGTCCGGGTTCCACGGTCTGGGTTTCACCGATCATCCCGCCCCCACCGACCGCTGGCTCAACGCCGGCGGTCACGACGCCGTGGACCCGTTTGCCGCCCTGGCTTTCTGCGCCGCGGTCACAGACCGAATCAAGCTCATCCCCAACATCGTGGTGGTGCCCTATCGGAACCCGTTCATCATGGCCAAGGCCATCGCCACCGTCGACGCCTTCTCCGGCGGCCGATTCATCTTCGCCACCGGCTCCGGCTACCTCAAGGGCGAGTTCAAGGCCCTCGGCGTCGACTTCAACAACCGCAACCAGATCTTCGACGAGGCCATCGAGGCCATGATCGGCATCTGGACCACCGACGATTTCGCCTACGAGGGCAGCACGTTCACCGCCCTGGGCCAAACCGCCAACCCCAAACCGGTCCAGAAGCCCCATCCGCCCATTTGGATCGGCGGCAACTCCAAGCGGGCCCGCCGGCGGGTGGCCACCATGGCCAACGGCTGGACCCCGTTCCCCGCTCCCCGGGTGTTGGCCACCACGGCCCGCACCCCGCCGCTGGAGACCCTGGACGACTTGGCGGCCCTGCTCGACGAGCTGTGGACCTACGTGGACGAGGCCGGCCGAGACCCCGCCGACATCGACGTCAGCTATCTGAACCACGTCGGCGGCCGACCGGCCGACCCCGACTTCGACGCCGACGCCCACATAGCCGCACTGTCCGATCTGGAAGCGCTGGGAGTGACCTGGATCACGGTCAACCTCCCCGGCGACGACATCGAAGCCATCCTCGACACCATGCGCCGCTACGGCGAAACCGTCATCGCCCCGTCCCAGAGCACCTAAATGCCTGACCCCGGCCCGACCGGCCCCGTCGTCCTGCCGATTCCCGCCCCGGCCGATCCGATCGAGTTCCCGCCCTACGAGCCGACCATTCCTGCGATGATCCAGGCGGCGGTACACGCCCACGGCCATCGGCTGCTGGGCGTGCTGGAAGACCAGCGCATGACCTACGCCGACGCTGATGCCGCCTCGGCCGCCATAGTCAAGGGGCTGTTGGCCATCGGCGTGGGCAAGGGCACCCGGGTGGGGCTGCTGGCCCCCAACGGCCCCGATTGGATCGCCGCCTGGCTGGCCATCGGCCGCATCGGCGCCCTCGGCGTGATGCTCAACACCTACTACAAGGCCCGAGAGCTCGACTGGGCTATGCGCCACGCCGACGTGCAGGTGCTGCTGTGCGCCCCCCGCCATCTCGGCCACGACTACCTCGACCGCATCGAGGAGATTGCCAGCCCCGGCGACGATCCCGCCATCCGCTCGCTGTCGCACCCCTATCTGCGATCGGTGTGGGTCTGGGGCCAGCCGGAGCGGCCCTGGGCCAGGTCGATGGACGATCTGCTGGCCGCCGGCCAAGAGGTGAGCGACGAGCTCTTGGCCGCCGCCGAAGCCCAGGTGACCCCGGCCGACGAGTTCGTGGTGGTGTACACCTCGGGCAGCACCGCCGCGCCCAAGGGCGCCATCCATGCCCAGGGGCCGATGGTGCGCCACGCCCACAACTTGGGGCAGTACCGCGACCTCACCCCCGACGACCGCCTCTACACCCCCATGCCGCTGTTCTGGGTGGGGGGCATGTCGTTCACCCTGGTGGCCGCCATCCACGTGGGCGCCGCCATGGTGTTCGAGGAGCGGTTCGACCCCGGCGAGACCCTGGCCCTCATCGAGCGGGAGCGGGTGACCATCGTGGCCGGCTGGCCCCACATGTCCAGGATGCTCACCGATCACCCCGATTTCGAGAAGCGCGACCTGTCCTCGGTGCGGGGCGGCAGCCTCGACGTGCTCCTGCCCCCCGAGATGCGCATCGGCGATGTCGATCTGCGGGTCAACTCGCTGGGCATGACCGAGACCCTCGGTCCCCACACCCTGGGCGTGATGGGCAACCAGCTTCCCGAGGAAAAGCGGGGCTCCTTCGGCTGGACCGTGCCGGGCATGGAGCACCGCATCGTCGATCCGGCTACCGGCGAAGACTGCCCGACGGGGGAGCAGGGCGAGGTGTGGGTGAGGGGCTACGCCCTCATGAGCGGGCTGTACAAGGTGGAGCGGGCCGACGCCTTCACCCCCGACGGCTGGTACCGCACCGGCGACGGCGGCTACTTCGACGAGCACGGCTACTTCTTCTTCACCGGCCGGATGGGCGACCTGATCAAGTCGGCGGGCATGAACATCGCCCCCCGAGAGGTGGAGCTGGTGTTGGAGGAGCCCGAAGAGGTGATGCACGCCTTCGTGTGCGGCGTGCCCCATCCCGACCGGCTGGAAGACGTGGCCGCCGCTGTGGTGCTGCGCCCCGGCCAGCTGCTCACCGCCGAACAGCTCGTCGCCTACACCGCCGAGCGGGTGGCGTCGTACAAGGTTCCCCGCCATCTCGCCGTCTACGACACCCCCGACGAGCTGCCCTGGCTCGACTCGGGCAAGATCGACCGCATCGGCGTCCAACAGATCCTCACCGAGCGCTTCTCCGGATGACCTTCATCCACGACCTGCTCACGGTCGTGCCCCGACGGGACGACTTCATCGTGGCCGACGACCGCCGCCTGTCCACCGAGGAGGTGATCGACTGGGCCCACCGGGCGTCGGCTGATCTCGAACCGGGCCAGCCCACTGCCTTCCAGCTTCCCACCAGCCCTGAGGGCGTAGTCGCCTATCGGGCCTGCTGGCGGGCCGGCGCAGTTCCCGTCCCCCTGCTCCACGCCGACGGCGGACGCCAGCGAGATCATGCGTTCGCCCTTCTCGGCCTCAACCGGCTCTTCGATCCCACCGACCACACTTCCGGAGACCCCTCTCCCCATCCCCCCGCCCCAACCAACCCCGACGACCGGGCCCTCATCATGTTCACCTCCGGCTCATCGGGCGTCCCCAAGGGGGTGGTCCACACCCAGGCCTCCATCGCCTACAAGGTCCGCCAGTACATCCACATCAGCGGCCTCACCGCCGACGACACCGTGCTGTTCCCGGCCTCGCTGGCCCACGTGGCCGGCCTCCTGCACGGTGTGCTCATCCCCGGCGCGCTCTCCATGAAGACCGTGCTCATGGCCCGCTGGGATCCGGGCGAGGCCCTTCGGCTCATCGAACAGGAGCAGGCCACCTACATGATCGGACCGCCCACCTTCTTCAACGACCTCATGGACCACCCCGACTTCAGCCCCAGCCGAACCGCCTCCTTCCGGTTCCTCTCCATCGGCGGTTCCAGCGTGACCCCCGCCTTCGTGCATCGGGCCCGGGAGGCCTTCGGCTGCATCGTCAAGCGGGCCTACGGCTCTACCGAGGCCCCCACCGTCACCACCTGCACCAACGACGACGATCCCGAGCGCATGGCCAACACCGATGGCCGCCCGTTCTCGCCTACCCAGATCAGGATCGACGAGCACGGCGAGATCCAGGTCCACGGACCTGAGGTGACCGTCGGCTACCTCGACCCCGCCCACACTGCCGCTGCCTTCACCGACGATGGCTGGTTCCGCACCGGCGACCTGGGCCAGATCGATGAAGGCGGCTTTCTTACCGTCGTCGGACGGCTGGGCGACAAGATCATCCGGGGTGGCGAGAACATCGATGCCAACGAGGTGGAGGCCATCCTCGAGGCTCACCCGGCGGTGGGCCAGGCCGTGGTGCTGGGGGAGCCCGACGACCGCCTTGGCGAACGGGTGGCCGCCTTCGTGGTAGCCGATGGCTCATTCAACCTCGAAGAGTGCCGCCGTTGGTTCTCCGAGTCTGGTGCGGCCCGCTTCATGACCCCCGAGCGCATCATCCCGGTTGACGACATGCCCACGATGCCCTCGGGAAAACCCGACCGCACCCAGTTGGCCGAAAAACTCCTGCCCCCAACCCGATAAACTCCCAGTCGTGGCCCAGTACCAGACCCCCGAGTGGCACCCGGCGTTCGAGGAGTATTGCGAGACCATCTTCGAGCTGGCCGAAGACGACGTAGACGTCATCCAGGCCCGGGTAGCCGAGCGGCTGGAGGTGTCCCGCCCTGCGGTGTCGGAGATGATCCACCGCTTGGAGGCCGAGGGCCTGGTCACCCTCAAGGGCCGGTCGATCGAACTGTCTCCCGATGGAATGGACCTGGCCGAGCGGGTGGTGCGCCGCCACCGTCTGGCCGAGGTGTTCCTCACTCAGGTGCTGGGCCTGTCGTGGGCCGACGCCCACGCCGAGGCCGGCAAGTGGGAGCACGTCATCTCCCCCCTGGTGGAGCAGGCCATGATGCGGGTGCTCGACGACCCCACCACCTGCCCCCACGGCAACCCCATCCCCGGTTCCGCCTACCAGGCCCCCCCTACCCAAGCACTGGCCAAGATCGAGGTGGGCCAGCGCTTCGTAGTCACCCGCATCACCGAAGAGCTGGAGTTCACCGAGGGTCTGCTCGACTTCCTTGAGGGCTCCTCGGTAGTCCCCGGCGCCCAGGGGATCATCACTGCCTCCTCCCCCGACGGCACCACCACGGTGGAGATCGACGGCAACCACGTCGGTATCGGCGGCTTCGCCAGCGAGCGCATCTTCGTCACCGCCGCCTAAACAGAACATCAGGTAGTGGATCTCACACCTACAGAACCAGTTGGTCATCGAGACCACTCGGGAGAGGTTCCGCAAAGTAGATGCGTTTGTCTCTGACAGAGACGATGACCGTTTCCCATTCCGAATTGAGACTGATCACGATCCCGAGTTGCCGTCGGGGGTGTAGTCACGACTTCGAGTGGAACAGGAATTGAGCACCGGCTAGGGCTGGGAATCCAAGTGCCTGGCATAAGTACAGTCTCTCTCAGCGGGGTGGAGGACGGTGCCTCGACTGTTGCTTGGAAAGCCATCTCACCTATCGGTGGCTCACCATGGATGAGGGACACCAAGCGCTCATGTCGCTGACAAGGCTACTTGTGAGAGTTCACAACAATCCGATACTTTCTCCCAAGCGACAGCCACTGGACATTGCGATGGCGCTACGGCGGGTTTGTAATTTCACTATGCCTACACTGCTGGAATCCAAAAGGAGGCCGAGATGACTACACAACGATTTTCCCACACTCAGTATCCGATCAGCAGTCTCGTAGAACAAATTGATAGCGGAGAACTCAGCCTTCCTGACCTTCAACGACCATTCGTTTGGAAGCGATCAAAGGTGAGAGATCTATTTGACTCTCTCTATCACGGCTACCCAGCTGGATACTTCCTCTTCTGGGCCGCTCCCTCTCCTGTTGATAACCATCCTGACCGGACCCCGTTTTTTGGTCCAGGTGTTATGAGAGTTTTTTCGGGTTGTTTTTTGCCCATTGGTCTGCGTATTCGGCTGGGGTGAGCATGCCGAGCGCGGAGTGGGGGCGGTAGGTGTTGTAGTCGGTTTGCCAGTCG
>JAJEIJ010000050.1:0-65904 GCA_022827725.1 Acidimicrobiia bacterium | reverse complement strand
CGGTTCAACCGGACCCTCGCAGACGAGTTCCTCTACAACTACAAATTCAGATCAGAACCCGACCGCCGACGCCGACTCCAGACCTGGGTCCACAACTACAATCTCCACAGGCACCACACCGCCATCGCAGACACACCCGCCAGCCGCGTCAACAATCTCTATGGACATTACAGCTAGATGTGGTTAAGGACCAGTTCTTGGAATTCATCTAGTGGGTGAGCACCCTCCATGAGTGAGGGGTTATCACATGCAACAGCTCACAGCCTGCTACTCCGCCGGTCGCTCACGGTGTCAACTTTGCGTGCATTATCCTGCACTTCATCACTGAAGACCGCTCCCGTCAGGCTACCGACAGACCGACCAATCGCTCATAGAAGAGGGTCAGGCCATACCCTTTAGCCGGCTCTTGAGAGACTCCTCAATCTTCTTGCCTGTGTCCGGGCATGCTATGACTGAATCGACTTCCGGTGGCGTAAGGAGCACGAGTTCGTCGCAGTCTGGGCACAGCCCTACAAAAGTCGGGGGATTTTCCCTGTAGATGATTTCCCATGCGAGGGAGTTGGTGTTGATCCAATGACTGATCAGTTCGGGGTTTCGCTCCAATGTGTGACCCAATGGGTCTCGAGACTGGCGGAAGATGCTGAAATGGTCGTCTTTTTGGGTGAATGACGTTTTCCATAGCATTCTGATGAGAGTTCCAAAAGCAAGCCGCCTGAGAGGAGGAGTTTGGGTGAACTGGGTTCTCAGGGCGTAGGCACCTCTACAAAATTGTGTGACGAGATACACGACCTTTAGGAGTAAATAAAGGGCGACGATGGCTGTGGCGACCCAGAACGGCCACCTTAGAACCGGCCAGAGCGGGTGTTCGTGGATCAGCTCCATTTCAGCTGCTCCGATCATTCAGTTTCGATAATGCGCGAAGCTAGGCGCGGTCAAACCGCGGGTCAAGCCGCACAGGTTTCGGGATGCCGCTATAATCCCTGGTCAAACCCTATATGTATGACCTGATTCTGTGTGTAGGTCGGCAAGCTCTATCGGGTGGTTGTAGCTGAGTTAAGTGGGTCTTCGCGTAGTAGCTGGGAGCGGGGTGATTTGAGGTTCTGCCAGTTAGGTGGGGGCTTCGTAGATTCTTGCGACTGACCAGTGGTCCAAGAGACGGAAGGCTCCAGAAAGGGGATTGCTGTGGGGAGTTGAGGTCTGGTGGGGTCTCGGCTAGCGGGAGGCGAAGTAGACGTTGACAAACTCGTCGATGGGGGTGCGGGCAACGACTTCGGCGACGAGATCGAGGGGCAAGTCGTCTAGCTTTCGGAAGCGGACGCACGACTTGCCCATGTTGAGCTTCTTGCCGGTGGCCAGATAGCGCTGCTTGAACCAGTTCTCCACTGATTCATCCCCGTACACATTGGTGAGGTAGAGCGACATGTACTGCTTCTGTGCGGCCAAGGCGATGTACATGAGGGGCTGGCCGTTGTAGGTGTCGGCCAGCACGCTGAGCGGAACGACGTAAGAGATCATCCCGTACTGCATTGTCTCCTGGTAGCCGTCGGGCAAATTGTCGAGGATGACGCTGCGCACCGCGGCGACGGCTTCCCGCCGCCCATCGTTGAGTTCCGAAAGATACTCCTCTACGGTGGCTGCATCGCTCTGCACTGGTGATTCGCTCCTATCGATGGTCGGGCTGCCGGGATTTGAACCCGGGACCTTCGGTCCCCCAGACCGACGCGCTAACCAAGCTGCGCCACAGCCCGTAACGGGGTGAGCATAGTGGGGCGGGGTGGGGGGACCCCATACGGATAAGTAGGATTGGGGCCGTGTTGGACCTGGTAGTCCGAGGGGGCACGATTGTCGACGGCTCGGGGAGCCTGGGTTTCCCCGGCGATATCGGAATCAGGGACGGGCGGATTGCCGCTATCGGGGAGGTTCCCGACCCCGGGCGCGCGGAGATCGATGCCTCTGGCCTGGTGGTTTGCCCTGGTTTCGTGGATCCCCACACTCATTACGACGCCCAACTGTTCTGGGATCCCGCCGCCTCTCCATCCAACCTGCACGGGGTGACCACCGTGATCGGCGGCAATTGCGGATTCACCCTGGCGCCTCTCAATCCCGGCGATGCCCCTTACCTCCAGCGCATGATGGCCAAGGTGGAGGGCATGCCGCTTTCTGCCCTGGAGACCGGGCTGGACTGGTCGTGGCGCACGTTTGCCGACTACCTGGCCCGATTGGACGGCACTCTCGGCGTGAACGCCGGGTTCTTGGTAGGCCACTGTGCCATCCGCCGGGCGGTGATGGGGGTCGACGCCACCGGCAACGAGGCTGATCCCAGCCAGCTCGAGGCGATGAAGTCCCTCTTGGCCGAAGGCATCGAGGCAGGCGGTTTGGGGTTTTCCACCTCGCTTTCCTACACCCACAACGACGGCGACGGCGCCCCGGTGGCCTCCCGCTTCGCCAGCGACGACGAGGTGATTGCGCTTTGCTCGGTGGTGTCGGAGCACGAGGGGACCACCCTGGAATACGTGACCGACGGGTGCATGCAGGGCTTCACCGATGAAGAGCTGGATCTCATGGTGGCCATGTCCCGATCGGCCCGCCGCCCGCTCAATTGGAACGTGCTCACCATCGACTCCGCCGATCCCGATCGCTACCGGGCTCAACTGGGTGCTTCAGTGCGTGCCGCCGATCACGGCGCTCGGGTGGTGGCGCTGACCATGCCGGTGCTGGTGGGCATGAATATGAGCTTCCTCAGCTACTGCGCCCTAAACATGCTCCCCGACTGGGGGGAGGTGCTCGGCCTGCCGGTGTCTGAGCGAATGGCCAAACTTGCCGATCCCCAAACCCGGGCCCATCTAGCCGAGCGGGCTGCCTCGCCCGACGCCGGGGTGTTCACCCGCCTCACCGGCTGGGGCGGCTACCGGATCGGCGACACCTTCAGCTCGGCCAACCAGGGGCTGACCGGGCGCACTGTGGCTGACATTGCCGCTGAACGGGGATCTGAGCCCTTCAACACCCTGCTCGACATCGTGCTAGCCGACGAGCTGCGCACCGTGCTGTGGCCGGCCCCCACCGACGACGATGACGAGAGTTGGCGACTTCGGGCCGAAGCCTGGCAGAGCGAGCACACCCTGCTGGGCGGCTCCGATGCCGGCGCCCACCTCGATCGGATGTGCGGCGCCCCCTATACCACCGCATTTTTGGGCGACTGCCTGCGGGGCCGAGGGCTGGCATCGATGGAGACGGCCATTCACATGCTGACCGACGCCCCGGCCCGCTTGTTCGGCCTGCGAGAGCGGGGCCGCATCGAGCGGGGCTGGCACGCCGACCTTGTGGTGTTCGATCCCGAAACGATCGACTCCGGCGCCATGCGCATGGTGGACGATCTGCCGGGCGGTTCGGCCCGGCTGTTCGCCGACGCAGTGGGAGTACACCACGTGCTGGTGAACGGCCAGCCCATCGTGAGCGGCGGTCAGGCTACCGATGCCCGACCCGGCACCCTGCTGCGATCGGGGCGCGATACCGAGACCGTACTGGTCGGGTAGTGGATTTCGAGCAGACCAAGGTGTCGCTGGCCCAGTTCCGGCGGCGGCTGGAGATCTTCTCGCTGCGTTGGCAGGCTCGTCTCGACACCAGGCAGTTCGACCAGGCCGTTCCATGGATCATCGCCGTGTTCTTGAGCGCGGCGCTTGCCGGTCTGGCCTTGACCCGGGCCTATCAACTGGACGCTGGGGCCGACCTGTCGGCCCACCTACAGGGACTGTGGCTCATCGGGGAAGGCTATGAGCCGCGCTCTAGCGTGGCCGGCCACAACCTGCTGTGGGAGCAGGCTGCTTTCATCCTCTACCCGGTGGCGGGGCTGACCGCCCTGTTCCCCGACCAGCCCACGCTGCTCTGTCTGCAAGCCGCGGCCTTGGGCTTGGCGGTAGTGCCACTGTGGCGGATTGCCCGCGATGTGGGCGGCCTCAAATCGGGGGCGGCCTTTGCCGTGGTATTTGCCTACTGCGCCTATCCGGCGGTCCATACGATCAACCTGTCCGATTTCCACCCCGAGGCACTGGCAGTGCCCGCGCTGTTCGCTGCCGTGCTCGCTGCCTTGACCGGCCGCTGGAATTGGTTTGCCGTGTTCGCCCTGCTGGTGGTGACCTGCCGGTCGGATTTGGCCTTCGCCCTCTCCGGGCTGGGACTGCTGGTGCTCTTGGAGGGTCGGCGCCGCCCCGGAACGTACATCTCCCTTGGGGGCCTGGCCTACGGGCTGGTGGCCATGACCGCCATTCAGCCTCGCTTCAACGGAGGGCGATTCCCCCACATCGAGGCGTTCTCCGACTTTGGCAGTGGACACCCCGGGTCGGTTCTCTGGGGCTTCATCTCCGGCCCTCATCAGGTGGTGGCCGATGCGGTTTCGCAGGTCAACTTCCAGATGATCGTCTTCCTGCTGGCCCCGGTGATGCTGCTGCCGTTGGTGGCGCCCCGCTATGTGCTGCCGGTTCTGCCCCTGTTTGCGGTGTACTTGGTGGCCGATGTGCCCACCGGCCAATTGGCCGAGGCTTCTCAGACGGTGCCGATGATTCCGTTTGTCTTCGCGGCCACGGTGTTCGCCCTGGCCCGCTCCGGTCGGGTGCTGGTGGAGCGGGTGAATGTGGACCGCCGTCTGCTCACCGCGCTTGTGCTCACTGCCGGCCTGTTCTTCGTGCGCGATGCTCCCAGCTCCATATACGAGAGGCCGTGGAACTGGGGCCAACGCGACACGATAGACATAGCCCGGCAAGAGGCGGCCGATCTGATCCCGTCAGATGCGTCGGTGCGAGCCTCGGAGCAGGTCCTTCCCCTGCTGTCGGACCGCACCCGGCTGTATCAGCTCCACACCAGAGACGACCCTTCCAGCGCTGCGGTGGCCGCTACTCCCAAAGTGGAGTGGATTGTGTTCGACCCCGCATCCGCTCCCGGCTGGACCCCCCTCGACATCGAGGGCTTCGATTTGGACGTGCGACGAACCGGCTTTGAACGGCTTGAGCTGGAAGAGGGAGGGCGCACCCTGTGGGTCTACCGACTCCGCAACGTGATCCAGGGCTAAGCGGTGAGGTGCGAGCGCAGGGTCTCAGCGGTATGGGCCAGCTCCTCGGGGGGAACCGAGGCCTTGGCGTTGGCGAAGTTCAAGTCGTTCATGTTTGACATGGGGATCACATGCAAATGGGTGTGGGGAACCTCGAGGCCGGCGATGATGAGGCCCACACGGGACGGCTTGAAGGCGGCCATCTGAGCGGTGCCCACCGTATGGGCCACCACCATGAGATGGGCGGCCAATTCTGGCGGGACGTCCAGCCAGTGATCGATCTCGGTCCGGGGCACGACCAGCGTATGCCCAGTCTGGATGGGGTTGATGGAGAGGATGGCCACGCAGTCATCGTCTTCCCACACGAAGTGCCCCGGCAGGTCTCGGTTGATGATCAAGGAAAAGACGCTGGCCATCTGCCCATTGTAAGTCCGGGCCACCCCCCAGCCTGCCTCTGTAGCATTGGCCCTCGTGAGTTCGGGGGAAGCTGAGTGGCGGGTTTGGACGGTTCCCAACGTCATCTCGGTGCTTCGGCTGGGGTGTGTGCCGGTGTTCTGCGTGTTGTTGCTGGGCATGGGAAATCGAGCCGGGGCCGCCATCCTGCTCGGCGTTCTGGGGGCCACCGACTGGGTAGACGGCTATATTGCCCGGCGGTTCAATCAGGTCTCGGAACTGGGGAAGATCCTGGACCCAACCGCCGACCGGCTGATGTTTCTGGCTGCGGTGGTGGCGATGATGGTGGACGGCTCTCTCCATGCGGCATTCGGGATGACCATGCTGGTCAGAGAGGCGGTGGTGTCGCTGGCCACAGTGGTGCTGGGCGCAATGGGGGCTCGCCGGATTGACGTGACCTGGAGCGGCAAAACAGCCACGTTCGGGCTCATGTTCGCCCTGCCGTTCCTGCTGCTGGGAGATTCGAGCGTGGGTGGGGGAGCAGCCCTGCGGGGTGTCGGATGGGGATTGGGCATTCCGTCGTTGGCGCTCAGCTACTACGCGGCGGTGGAATACATACCTCGTGCTCGCCGAGCTCTCGCCGAAGGGAGAGCCGGAGCCTCAAGCTGAGGTTGAGAGTTTGGGCGGGAGCCGGTACGGTGTCTCCAATGAACGTACCGGTTGAACTGCGCTACTCCGAAGATCACGAATGGACGAGGACAGAAGGCAACCGGGTCTGTCTGGGCATCACCGACTACGCCCAGGACGCACTTGGCGATGTGGTCTATATCGACCTCCCCCCGGTGGGAACCGAGGTGGCTAGTGGCGAGCCGTTCAGCGAGGTCGAGTCCACCAAGTCGGTCTCAGAGATCTATTCGCCGGTAACCGGCACAGTCGTCGAGGTGAACACCGACCTGATCGATCACCCCGAGCGGCTGAATGAAGACCCCTACGGCGAAGGGTGGATCTGCATCATCGAAGCCTCCGACCCGTCAGAGCTGGACAATCTCCTGGATGCGGCAGCTTACACCGATCTGACTGAGAGCATCGATTGACCTCCCGGCCCGATGACGGAGAGGCCCAAGGGGTCATCTGCCCGCAATGCGGTCATGTCAGCGGGATTGATGACAACTTCTGCGCGTCGTGCGGGTATCGCCTCAAACCACTTGGCGACTCTGAAGGAGCTGGTTCCGTGGACGAGCCGACCACGGAGTTGGATATCGAAGCCGGTCTGGTCCGGCAGCCGGCGGTGTTGGTGGTCACCCAGGGGCCGGCCGCGGGCAGTCGATTCGAGCTGGCCCAGCCTCGGGTGGTGGTGGGCCGCCATCCCGACTCCGACATTTTCTTGGACGACATCACCGTCTCCCGGCGCCATGCCGAGGTCTATCGGGACGGCTTGGTGCAGCACGTCAAAGACATGGGCTCGCTGAACGGAACCTATCTGAATAGCCTCAGGGTGGAGGATGCCGGATTGAAGAACGGCGACGAGCTTCAAGTAGGGCGATTCAAGCTGGTGTTCTACGACGGGACCGGCGGATGAGCACCCAGTATCGGTCTATCGGGCAGGTGCTGGATCTGCTGAAAGAGGAGTTCTCCGACATCAGCATCTCCAAGATCCGTTTTCTGGAGAGCCAGGGTCTCATCGATCCCGAGCGAAACCAATCTGGCTACCGGAAGTTCACCGACATCGACATCAGCCGGCTGCGCTGGATTCTTGAGCAGCAGCGGGATCACTTCCTGCCCCTCAAGGTCATCAAGGAGCGCATCGACCACCAAGACTTCGGCGGGTCCGAAGGAGGCAGCGAATCCAACAGCGACGGGGCCAGCCCCCGAGGGGCGCGCCGGCCCAACCCGCTGGACCCGGGATCGGTGTCTGTGTCGCTGACCCTGGACGAGCTGGCCTCGGCGAGCGGGCTGAGCCAGTCCAAGATCATGGAGCTTCAGAAGTTTGGCCTCATCGAGCCCCTAGACGACGGTGCGCTGCGGCACTACGGCAGCGAAGCAGTGATTGTGGCCAAAGTGGCAGCCGGCTTCTTGGCCCATGGGGTGGAGCCTCGCCACCTGCGGGCCTACAAGTCGGCGGCAGAGCGAGAGGCGGGACTGATGGAGCAGCGGATTATGCCCATGGTGATGCAGCGCACGGCCCAGTCCCGCAAGCAATCCCAGGACACGCTGGTGGAGCTGATCAATCTCGGTTCGGAGTTGCGGCTCTCGCTGCTCCGATGCGCCCTGGCCGGCCACACTCGGAATCGTTAGCAGCGTGGGCCGTAAGGCGCCCGAGCTGTTCGCAAGCCCGGAGGCCATAGAGCAGGCCGTCGGGCGGGTGGCTGCGGAGATCTCCCAGCACTACTCCGATGGGGTTGTGCTGGTGTCGGTACTGAAGGGAAGCCTGCCGTTTCTGGCCGATCTGGTCCGAGCGGTGGACATAACGGTGGAGGTGGACTTCTTGGCGTTGTCCCGGTTCGCCGCTGATTCCGGACGGGTCCGATTGGTCAAGGATTTGGACTGCGACGTGACCGGGCGCCAAGTCGTGCTGGTGGAGGACATCGTGGACACCGGGCTGAGCCTCGCGTACCTGATGGGAGAATTGCACCGGCGGTCGGCGGAATCGGTGGCGGTGGCTGCGCTGCTCAACCGAAGTGCCCGCCGCATCTTGCCGCTCGAGCCCGACCACGTCGGCTTCGAGGCGCCGGACGAGTTCTTTTTGGGCTACGGCCTGGACTGGGCCGGCCGCTACCGCAATCTCGACCGATTGGTGATCGGAGATCCCGACTTGCTGGCCGACGATCCCGACGCTTACGTCTCTATGCTCTACTAACGTGGGTGCGATGAAGGAAATGGAGCTGATCGGGGTGCGGATCGAACTTCCGTCCAACGCCCCCATCGTGCTGCTGCGGGAGACCGACGGTGAGGGTCGGCTCCTGCCCATTTTCATCGGAGCCGCAGAGGCTCAAGCCATCGCATTGGCCATGGAGGAGGTGGAGACGCCCCGCCCCATGACCCATGATCTGTTCAAGAACGTGCTGGACGACTTGGGCGTGCAACTCGACCGCATTGTGGTGACCGAGTTGCGGGACCGGACCTTTTACGCCGAGTTGGAGTTGAAGGGGGGCAACGGCGCCCGTCGCATCTCCAGTCGTCCCTCAGATGCGGTGGCTCTGGCGATTCGCGCGGGGGCGCCGATCTTCGCCGATGAGTCGGTACTGGATGCCGCCGGGCATGCGGTGGAACCTGACGAGCCCGAGGGCGATGAGCCTCCCACTGAGGAGGTTCTAGACCAATTTCGGGAGTTTTTGGATCAAGTCACCCCGGAAGACTTCAACGGCTGACTTCTTTTTCCGGCCAGATCGCTCCTTGACAATCCACAGGGAGAGGTTTACCCTGTGGAAATCCATTGGCGTAGTTTCCCCGATGTAAGCAGCAGCATCTGGGGCGCGCCCCAGCACCGGAGAGTCAAATGAGCGATCGCGCACAGATAGCCAAAGACTTCAGTTCTCCTCAGACCATCGAGATTGTCGGCATCACTTACCGCCAGTTGGACTACTGGACCCGGACTGGTTTGGTTGTTTCCACCGCTCAGGAAGCGGAGGGAAGCGGCAGCCGCCGCCGGTATTCCTACAACGATTTGCTGGAGTTAAAGCTGATCAAGCGTCTGTTGGATGAGGGAATCGCTCTCCAGCGGGTGCGTGAGGTGTTCGATTACCTGCGCGATGAACTCGGCGAAGAGGTGGCCAGCGCCGATTTGGTGATCAATGGCAACAAGTCGCTGCTGGTTCGCACCGATGAGCAGATTCTGGATGCGCTGCGCCAGGGCCAAGGCGCGCTCTACCTCCGCATGGAGGGCTTGATCGAAGAGGTGGATGCCGCGGTGAGGGAGTTGCCCATCGAGGAAGCTCTGCCTGTGGATACATCCGAGCCGCAATCCGGGATCGGTGCCGCCCGAACTGGGTCATAGAGGAGGCCGGCAAGCGCGTGTTCGCCCATGATTCGGAGCGACAGTTCGCTGAATTGCTCGATTTCTACGGCATCGAGTGGCGCTACGAGCCCGACACATTTGTGCTCTCCCGCAATGAGATTGGCGAAGTCACCGAGGCGTTCAGCCCAGACTTCTATTTGCCTCAGTTTGATCGCTATGTGGAGATCACCACCGCACGCCAGAAGTACATCACCCGCAAGAACGGCAAAGTCCGCCGCTTGCTGGAGTGCTTTCCCGACATCGACATCGTCGTGCTCTGCCAGCGGGACTATCGCAACCTTCTGAGCAAATACGGCTTTGACGATGCCTCCGGGCTGGACGGCGACCTGACCCACACTGGGGCAGGGGCCGAGTCTCACTAGCCGAACGAGGCCAGACGTGCGTTCTTCTCCGCTGGAGGCTCGCCACCGGGCACTGGGGGCCAAGATGGTTCCCTTTGGTGGCTGGGACATGCCGCTGTCCTATCCGTTGGGCACGCTGGCTGAGCATCGAGCATGTCGAACCGACGCAGTGGTCTTCGACGTGAGCCATTTGGGAACCCTCCGAGTATCCGGTACCGACGCCTGCGAGCGGCTTCAGCAGACATTCACCAATGATCTGGCTCGAATAGGTCCTGGTCGCACCCAGTACACCCACCTGCTCGACGCCGACGGCTCGGTGTTAGACGACATCATCGTGTGGTGGACCGATGACCAGAGCTTCGACGTGATGCCCAACGCGTCCAACACCGACCGGGTGCGCGACGCGCTGAGCACCTCGGGTGACGAAGCTGGTTTCCAGGCTGCCGATGTGACCGGCAGCCGAGCAGTGTTGGCGGTGCAGGGTCCCGAGGCCCGCAAACGGTTGGCCGCGGTGTCGCCAGGGGCGTCGGAAGTGGCCCGCAACTGCGTTGGCTCGGTGGAGTGGGAGGGCGTTTCGCTGACCGTGGCCGGCACCGGCTACACCGGAGAAGACGGCGTGGAGATCGCCGTGCCCGCGGCGGCGGCTGAGCGGCTCTGGGATGCGGTGACCGCCGTGGGGATCACTCCCGCTGGGCTGGGTGCCCGCGACACGCTGCGCTTGGAAGCAGGTTTGCCGCTGCACGGACATGAGCTCGGTCCCGGCATCACCCCGCTGCAAGCCGGATTGGGCTGGGTGGTGCGGTGGGACAAGCCATCGTTTCAGGGCCGTGAGGCGCTGGCCGCTGAAAAGGAGAAGGGCATTCACCGACGGCTGCGGGGGCTGCGAGTCGAGGGCCGCCGGCCTCCCCGGGAGGGTCAGGCGGTGCTTCGGGATGGCGAAGTTGTTGGGGAGGTCACGTCGGGCAACTTCTCACCCATGTTGGAGACGGGTATAGCCATGGCCTTCGTGCCTCCCGACGCCGATATCGGAGATGTGCTAGCCGTGGACATGCGGGGCACCCCCACACCGGCCACGGTGGTCAAGCTGCCCTTCGTTTAGGCGCTGTGTCTAAGCGGCGATGGCGTCCAGAACCCGGCTTTGGGGGATGGCGCCTCGCCAACTATCGAGAATCTGTCCGTTGCCATCCAGCAGCATTCCTGCGGGCTGGCCGGAGATTCCTAGTTGGCGCCAAGACTCGAATGTGGGATCCCAGAGCATGGTGAACGTGGTGCCGGTGGACTGCACGAAGCTCTCAGCCAACCCGAGGCTGTCTTGGGTTCCGACTCCTACCACTGTGAGCTTGTCAGAGTTGTTTCGAGCGAACTGCTCGACGCCGGGGGCTTCCCGGCGGCAGATGGTTCAATGGGGTGCCCAGAACCAGAGAACAAGGGGCTGGTCCGCGGGGGCGAAGCTAGCCAGATTCACAGTGGCTCCGGTGGCTACGTCCACCAACTCGACCGAGGGCAGATCAGATGCCGGAGCTGGGGCGGCGGTCTCTGTGGCCATCTCGGGTGCGGGCGCCAGAGTTGCCGGCGCCTCGGTTGAGACCGGCGCCCCAGTGGGAGCAGCCTCTGGGCCCTCACTGCTGTCTGCGCAAGCGGCTGCGCCCAGAGTCAAGCAGGCGGCAAGGGCAAGAACCCTGATCGTCGACTTCATGGTTGAACTCCCGTCAAGCTGTTCCAATGCTCGCCACCTTGTCCAGGATCCAGCTATGCGACGGGCTGGCCCGCTTGTCGATTTCCTGGCCGAACCGGTTGAGGACGATCACACGGTGTTGACTGGTGATTCCGAGCCCGTTCCAGGAGGCGCCGGACGAATCCCACAGCATCTGGAGTGAATTCCCGGTTCCAGTGACTCGAACGAAGTCCTCGGCCTGACTCAGATTGTCTCGGGCGCCCACCCCGATCATGGTGAATTTGTCGGTGTTGTCTCGAGCCAACTGCTCGAGGCCGGGGGCTTCCCGGCGGCAGGTGGGTCAATGGGGGGCCCAGAACCACAGCACGATGGGCCGGTCCGACGGGGCGAAGCTGGCCAGGTTGACGGAGGCCCCGGTGGCCACGTTCACCATCTCCACCGACGGCAAGTCTGAATCGGGCACTGGCGTGGGCTCCGGTGTCGGCTCGGTAGTCGGTTCCGGCGTGGGAGGTGGAGTGGACCGGGGCGTGGGTGGCGGAGTCGGCCGAGGTGTCGCTGCTGGCGTGGGTGGTGGCTCCGTGGGCGTCGGCGCCGGAGTCGCCTGCGGGGCCGACGTGGCCGCTGGGGCGGCGGTAGCTGCCGGCTCGGGAGCTGAAGTCGACTCGGGGACAGCTGCTGGCTCCGTGGGAGTGCTGCTGGCTGCCTCTTCGGTCGGATCGGGAGCTGGAGCCTCGTCTGGCTCGGGCAAGCCGGGAGAAGCTCCCATGCTGTCCTGGTCGATACTCGGCTCTGCCGTCGCCTCGGCGGACGCGGCCTCGGTAGGTGTCGGATCCTGCGCCGTTTGCTGGTTTGACTCCGCGAGGGTGGATGCCGCGGTGGGAGCGGCCGTCGATGCGGCGTTGTCGGTCTCCGAAGTCTCGGAACTCCCGCAGGCGGCGGCGACCAGGACCAATGCCAGCGCCATAGCCAAGGCAGCGGCAAACCCCCTGGTCCGGTAGCCAGGCCAGAGAGATGGAGGACTCACCCTCCCGATGCTATCGCCGCGCCTTGGGAATGGCAGCAGCGACAGCTATCGGGGGTCGTCGATTCGCTAACCGAGTGGCCGGTAGGGAGCGGTCTGCTGGACGCAGGTGGGAATGTCGGGATCGCCGGGACAGGGGAAGTTGAACACCAACTCGGTCACCACGTCGGGGGCACCAAACTTGTTGGGGCCGAAGGTGGCGGGAAGCTGGTGCTGGATATCCACCGAACCCAGGTTCTGGAAGGCGGTGTAGATGTCCTGGCGAGTGGGGTTGGGCCCGGCGTCGTAAATGGCCCGGGCCACCATGCGCATCTCGGTACACACCGTGGACGTCATGCCGTAAGCGCTGTCGTAGCTCCCGTAGATCTCCCGGGTGTGGCTGGCGCCGATGGCGCTGTTAGCCGCATAAGTCTCATTGCACATGATGTTCAGCGGTGCGTTGAAGCTGAGCACCGGGTCGTCGGAGCGGAAGTTCCCGGTGGGGGCGTCGTCGATGATGATGGTGCCGTTGTACATCTCCGCGGCGGCGTCTCCGCCGAACTGGGCCACCTTGCCCGACACCAGGTCACCGGCCTGGCTGTTGAAGTCAGAGTTGTAGAACTGCACGTCCCCGGGGGCGTAGCCCTGGTTGACCATCTCATTGATGAACTGGGGCAGGCTGAGCACGTTGAGGCCGGGGAAGACCACGTCGACGCCCTCTTCCAGCATCCGCTCCACCGCGATGTCGTTGCCCTCACGGCAGGTGGTGGCCCCGCCGCAGCCGATCTGCTCGGCCACCGCGATGTCGTAGCCCGCGGCCTCTATGACATCGATGATCCCGGCTTGCACGGTCTCGGGTTGCCCGGGGGTGTCGGGCCAGATCACCGCAATGGTCTTGCCGTCCAAGGCGCCGGTGTCGATGATCGCCTGGGTCATGTTGACCACCGAATCCTCGGCCACGGGGCTAAGCGAATACAGCAGGCCGTTGGCTTGCTCGTGGAACTCGCGGGGGTTGCCCTGGGTGGTGAGGAACAGGGTGTCGTGGTCGGCCGCGATGCACAGGATTGCGCTGCCCTGGAAGCCGGTGGTGTTGGTCACGATCACCGCGTTGTGATCCTCGGTGGCTTCGATACAGGCCTGGTTGCGCAGCGTGTCGATGTCCTCGCCGCCGCCGCCGAGCGCGGATACCTCCACAAGGCGGAGGTCGATCTGGCGGCCCCAGATCCCGTTGCAGTCTTCGTTGATCGCCTTGGTGAACGCCTCGAACATGTCAATGGGGTCGCCTACCGGAACGGCGAAGCCGATGCCCTCCAGTTCCTCCAGCTTGGTGCGGAGGTGGACGATGGTGATGGAGTCTTCGGTGATGCCCACGTCGGTGGCCTGGGGTGGCGAATCCGGATCGGGCGTGGCCGTGCAGAACACGTCCAGCGACTGGAATGGGTGGGAGCGGTCGAAGGTCCTGTGGAAATCGATGAACAAGTCCCCCCGGGGCTCGTCGAAACCGATGTCCACCGGCTCTTCCGTTGCTGGTTCGGATGGCTCGCCTGAATCGTCGGATGGCTCAGAAGGCTCTTCCTCGTCGGTGGCCGGCGCCGCGGTTTCCTCTGCCGGGGCTGGCTCGTCTTCACCGTCGGAATCTGCTGGGGCATCCGGTTCGTCGGTGGCCGGAGCCTCGGTGTCGTCTGCGGGTGCTGGTTGTGCACCGCCGTCGTCATCGTCGTCGCCTCCGCATGCCGCGGCGATAAGCGTCAATGCCAGCAGTATCCCCAGAATCTTGAGCATCTTGTGAGACACGGTTACCCCTCTCCGTCGTATGGCGACGAACAGTAGCCGATGGTGATTGAGGGCGTATAGAGATCGATTGATGCGCTGGCCCGCTGCAATGGCCTAGTCTCGCGGCCCGATGGGGGACCAAATGGACGACTCGGTGGAACCGGACGTCGACGGCTCGCAGCTGGACGATCCAGCCAATTTGGCCTCGGCGGTTTTCGAGGAGGAGTCCAAGCGCCTCGCCGAGCAGGCGGCCAAATCGGAAGTGGTGGTGCTTCCCGACGATCTGCTGCCCGGTGTGGGCGAAGCGCCCATGACGTTGCGGCAGGGAATCCAGGCTGGCGGAGCAAGCATGCTCGTGGTGCTCTTCTTGCTCAACGTGATCGACGAGTTCGACCGGGTGGCAATCGCCGTGCTCCTGCCCGATCTCCAAGACGCCTTCGGCGTGTCGGACACGGTGATTCTGGGCATCTCCTCGTTCGGCGGTGTGGCCCTGGTGCTGGGGGCGGTGCCGCTGGCCTGGCTGGCCGACCGGGTGAAACGCACCCTCATCGTGCCAGTGGCTACTGCGGGGTGGGCGGTGAGTGTGTTTCTCACTGGTTTGGTGAGGAACCCATTCCAGTATTTCTGGACCCGGGTTCTCACCGGGGCGGGCCAGGCCAACCGCTTGCCGGTGCACTCATCGCTGCTCACCGATACCTATCCCATACCGGCTCGGGCTCGGATTTTTGCCTTCGAGGGCATGGGTCGGCCCATTGGCCTGCTGATCGGGCCGGTGCTGGCCGGCGCCATCGCCTCGATAGCCGGTGGGGATGACGGGTGGCGCTGGGCGTTCTACATCTTCGCCATCCCGCCGATTGTCCTGGCGCTGGTGTCTCTGATTTTGAAGGAACCCCCTCGAGCGGGCAACGAGCAGCAGGCCATCTTGGGCGAGCAGTACGAAATGCCCCCCATCGGGTCGGATCTTCCGGTTTCCATGTCCACGGCCTTCGCCCGACTCAAGAAGGTCAAGACCTTCTACTTCCTGGCTGTGGGGGTGGGCACCCTCGGCTTCGCGCTGGTCACGCTGCCCAGCCAGCTCAACCTGATGCTGGAAGACGAATACGGCTACGAGGCCTTCCAGCGGGGCTGGGTGACGTCGCTGGTGTGGCTGGCCAGCCTGGCGGCCATCCCCATCTCGGGCTTCAAGTTCGACGGTATGTTCCGGGAGGATCCGGCCAAGATGGTGCGTACCGCGGGCACGCTCATCATCATGTCGGGCGTGCTGGTGCTAGTCGCCATGCGATTCCATCAGCCCGCCATCATGATCTTCGGCATCAGTCTGGCCAACGCCTGCACATCGGCCTCCTTCGTGGCCGCCGCCCCCACCATTGGCGCGGTAGCCCCATACCGGATGAGGGCCCAGGCGTTCGCGCTGTTGCCGGTGTTCATCTTCTTGATGGGTGGGTTCATGGGCAGCATCATCGCCGGTTCCATCAGCGACGCCCACGGAGAGCGCCTGGCCATCAGCATCGTGGCCCCGCCGGCTTCGATAATCGGCGGTCTGCTGGTGGCTTACGGGTCCCGCTACATCAAACGCGACATCTCGCTGGCGGTGAGTGAGCTGGTAGAGGAGCAGGAGGAGATGCGCCGTATGTCGGAGCATCCCGATGACATCCCGGTGCTCCAGGTTCGGGGACTGGACTACAGCTACGGCCCGGTGCAGGTGCTGTTCGACTGCGGGCTGGAGGTGCGCCGCGGCGAGACGCTGGCCCTTCTGGGCACCAACGGCGCAGGCAAGTCCACCCTGTTGCGGGCGGTCAGCGGTTTGGGGGTACCTGATCGGGGGGCCATCCGTCTCAACGGGCGCACCATCACCTACGCCGATGCTGAGCTGCGCTTCAAGCAGGGCATTGTGCAGGTGCGGGGAGGCGCCGGAGTGTTCCCCGGCCTGACGGTGGAGGAGAACCTCCTGGCCACCATGCTCAGCACGAAGGAGGAGAAGGCCGAGATCTACCGGCGAGTCGAGCGGGTGTACGACGTATTTGGCGCGCTGCGGGAGAAGCGCAATCAAGCCGCGGGAGACCTCTCCGGTGGCCAGCAGCAGATGCTGGCCTTCGGGATGGGCTTGATGCACGAACCCGAGGTGCTGCTCATCGACGAACTCTCGCTGGGCCTGGCCCCGGTGGTGGTGCAGGAGCTGTTGGAGGTTGTGGAACAACTGAAGGAGACCGGGCTCACCATGATCATCGTGGAGCAGTCGCTGAACGTGGCCCTGAGCGTGGCCGAGCGGGCGGTCTTCATGGAGAAGGGCCGGGTGCGCTTCGAGGGACCGGCTCAAGAGCTGGCCGAGCGAGACGACCTGGTGCGGGCGGTGTTCCTCGGTGCCGAGGGTGGTTGAGCGGTGAGGCGAGCTGACGCAGGCCGAGACCGGATGGCCGTGCTGTGATCGACATCGGCTGGGAGATCTCCCAACAGGACTTGTTCTCGGGCAGCGTGCAGGGGCTGATCGTGGCCGCACTGGCCGCCGGCTTCGTGCTCATCTACCGGTCCACCGGGGTGCTCAACTTCGCCCACGCTGAGATCGGCAGTTTCGGCGTGGCCCTGATGGCCATGCTCACTTTCCGTTACGACGTGCCCTACTGGCTGGCCTTTTTCTTGTCGGTTGGGGCCGCGGCCGGCTTTGCCATGGTCACCGAGTTGGTGGTGGTACGGCGGCTCTTCAACTCGCCACGCCTGGTTTTGTTCATCGCCACGCTGGGAGTGGCCCAGCTGGCCATTTTCGCGGCCATCCAGCTTCCCGACGTATCCCGGCCGGGGCCGTTTCCTTTGCCCCCGAAGCTCACTGCTCAAGAGTTTCGCTGGGAGGTCACCGACCACCTCCGCATCGGCGGGCGCGAGCTCATCGTGGTGATCATGGTGCCGCTGGCCATCGCCATACTGGCGTTGTTCTTGGGCCGAACCCGATTCGGGTTGGCCATCAGAGCCTCAGCGGAAAACTCCGACACCGGGAGGCTGTTCGGAATCAGCGTGCGACGGGTGTCCACCATGGTGTGGACCATCGGCGGGGCGCTGGCCGGCGTCACGCTCATCTTGCTGGCGCCATTCCGGGTCAGCGCAGCCGACGCAGGCACCGCCAGCCTCGGGCCGGGGTTGCTTCTTCGGGTGCTGCTGGTGGCGTTGATCGCCCGGATGCGATCGCTGTGGGTCACGCTGATTGCCGGAATCTGTCTGGGCATCTTCCAGCGGCTGTTCCAGGGCAACGTCGACCGGGAGATCCGCGAGGCGGTGGATGTGATCTTCTTCATCGCCATCCTGGTGATCACGGTGATGTTCGCCCGCCGAGCCACCGAGGACGAGGGGGAATGGTCGCTGTCGCCCAAGGTGAAGGCCATCCCCGAGCGGCTCCGAGGCCTGTGGTACATCCGCAACCTGTCGAGGTTCGGATTTGCCGCCCTGTTCGGCGCTCTGGTGTTGCTCGGGGTGTTCCTCACCAAGAACTCCAACCTCTACACCTGGACCCGCATCTTGGGTTTCGCTTTGATCGCCTTGTCGGTGTCGATGCTCACCGGGTGGGCCGGGCAGCTATCGCTGGGCCAATTCGCCTTCGCCGGAGTGGGCGGCCTCACCGTCGTGGCGCTCACCGAGAACGGCGACATCCCAATACCGTTCGACTGGTGGGATTGGTCGTTCGACCTTCCGTGGGGGGTGGCCATGGTGATCGCGGTGGCCGCGGGAATGGTCACGGCCTTCATCATCGGCGTGCCCGCGTTGCGGGTGAAAGGGCTCATGCTGGCGGTGACCACGCTGGCGTTCGCCATCGCCGCCATGTCGTGGATCTTCGCGCAGGACGTGTTCACTCAGGGAGCCACCAACACGCCCAAAGTCATCCCTCCGGTGTGGGGCCCGTTCGACTTCACCGCCTCCCGGAAGTCGTACTTCTTCATGGTGCTTGCATTGCTGGCTCTCGCGGTGTGGATGGTGGCCCACCTGCGCAAAACCGGAATCGGTCGAATGATGATCGCGGTGCGCGACAACGAGGACATGGCCGCGGCCTCCACCGTGTCGGGCAGCCGGATCAAGCTCATCTCGTTCACCCTGGCCGGGGGGCTGGCCGCACTGGGGGGTGGGCTGATCATCACCGGCGAGCCCACCATCAACCCCCAAGTCCTGTTCAACTCCAATGAGTCGATCAATGTGATCGCCATCGCCATCATTGGCGGGCTGGGGTCGATTGCCGGACCCCTGCTGGGCGTGTTGTGGGTGAAGGGCATTCCCGCCATCTTTGGGGCCAGCGACGAGGTGCGGCTGCTCACATCCGGTGTGGGCCTTCTGTTGCTGTTGATGTACTTCCCCGGCGGGATCATGCAGCTCCTCTACAAGCTGCGCGACTTCTTGTTGGGGATGGCCGATGAGCGCATGGCGGCCCGGGACATTCCCGAACCGGTACCGGCGCTGGACAAGCCGGTGCCCATCACCAGCGAACGCGTTGCGGAGGTTGAAGAGGGGCATCCCTGGCTGGCGGTCCGGGATGTGCACGTGCACTTCGGCGGGAAGGTGGCGGTGGACGAAGTGTCCATCGAAGTTCACCAGGGCGAGCTGGTCGGCCTGATCGGCTCCAATGGGGCGGGCAAGTCCACCCTCATGAACGCCATCAGCGGCTTCGTCCCGTTTAGGGGCGGAGTGGAAGTGCTGGGAAGAGACATCTCGCGGCTGCCGTCCTACCGACGCCATCGGGGCGGATTAGGGCGGGGATTCCAGCACGCCAAGATCTACCCGGATCTCACCGTAAGAGAAGCGTTGATGGTGGCGATGGAGGCCCGTGACCGTTCGTTGCTGGTCCCGTCGCTGCTGGGAGTGCCGCCTTCGCCGGGCCAAGAGCGGCGCAAGCGGGCCGATGTCGACAGCCTCATGGACTTTGTGGGGCTGGGGCGATACGCCGACCACTTCATCTCCAACCTGTCCACCGGAACTCGCCGCATAGTGGAGTTGGCCAGCCTGCTGGCAGTGGACGCCAAGGTGCTGCTGCTGGACGAGCCCACCGGGGGGGTGGCCCAGCGGGAGAGCGAGGCGTTCGGTCCGCTCATCCGGCGCATTCAGGCCGAGCTGGGTGCCGCGGTAGTGGTGATCGAGCACGACATGCCGCTGGTCATGAGCATCAGCGACCGGGTCTACTGCTTGGAGGCAGGGCAAGTTATCTCCGAGGGGTCGCCTGAGGTGGTGCGGAACGATCCGCTGGTGATTGCTTCTTATCTGGGGACTGATGTGCGGGCTATTGAGCGGTCTGGGGAGCGTACGACCTAGATCCTCCGAAGAGCGGGGTTGGAGACTGCTGGGGGGATGTAGAAGGCGTCGTCGGGGTTTAGGTCGGTTCCGGGAGGGACCAGTTCGTCGATCCGGTCTAGGACATCGTTTGACAGGCGCAGGTCGGGGTCTTCTAGGGCGGCGTCTAGTTGCTGGGGGGTGCGGGGGCCGATGATGGTGGAGGTGACCGCGGGGTGGGCCAGGGTGAAGGCGTAGGCCAAAGTGGCCATTGAACAACCCACCTCGGCGGAAAGAGCGTCGAGTTCCTCCACGAGGTCGAGCTTGTGGGCCACCACGGGGTTTTCTCGGTCCCAGCGTTTGGCGCTGACCAGGTTGCGGGTAGCCCGGGAGTTTTCCGGCCACTCGGCGTCTTTGCGGTACTTGCCGGTGAGCCAGCCGCCGTTGAGTGGGCTCCACACGATCACGCCCATGTCGTAGGCCAGGCAAGTGGGCAACACGGCCCGCTCGATCTCCCGGGTGAAAATGGAGTACGGGGGTTGCTCGCAGCGGACTCGCTCCAGGCCGCGGCGCTCGGCCGCCCATTGGCCCTCCACAATGAGCTCGCCCGGGAAGGTGGAGGTGCCGATCATGCGGATCTTGCCCGCCCGCACCAGATCGGTGAGCGCGGCCAGGGTGTCGCCAAAGTCGGTGCGGGGGTCGGGGCGGTGCATCTGGTACAGGTCGATGTATTCGGTGTCCAGGCGGCGCAGGCTGTCTTCCACCGCCTGGGTCACCCAGCGGCGGGAGCCGCCCTGCATGTTGATGTCGTCGCCCATCGGGCCGTAGAACTTGGTGGCCAGCACCACGTTGTCGCGCCGCCCCTTGATGGCCCGTCCGACGATCTCCTCGGAGATGCCCATGCTGTAGCGGTCGGCGGTGTCGATGAAGTTGATCCCGGCGTCGAGGGCCTTGTGGGTCATGGCCGCGCACTCGGCCTCGTCGTTGTTGCCCGCGGGTCCGTACATCATGGCCCCCAGGCACAGCACACTTACCTGGACTCCGGATCCTCCCAGCGTGCGGTATTCCATGGGGATTCCTTTCGAGTGACTCGACGAACTGGAGCTACTGGCCGGTGGCCTGGGCAATCACCGCGGCCACGGCCTCAGGCTGGGCCAGCATGGGGGAGTGGCTACCCTCCATCACGACGGAGTTACCGACCAGCCCCGCGCAAGTTCGCTGGAACTCGGCGGTAAGAGTGCGGTCGTCAGCGCACACGATGTAGGTGGACTCCACATCCCGCCAGGCTGCCCGAGCGAAGCTGTACGGCGCTTGGCCCAGCGGCTGGGGGCGGAGCTGGGACTCGGCCCAGGCAACATCCTCAGGAGTGCAGTCGTGGTAGAAGAGGTCGCCTGCGGCGCCGGGCTTCACCGAGCTATAGCCGTCTTCGCCATGCTCAAGGGCGGGGAAGAAGTTCTCGGCGATCACTGCTTCGGCCACATCGGGGGGATTCGCTTCGCCACTCTCGTCGCCGGGCAAGATCGCGGCCAGATACACCAAGTGGTCCACGGTGGCCGGGTCGAGCCCGGAGATGGACAAGCCGCCGAGTGAATGGCCCACAGCCACCACCGGCCCTTCACCACCCAAATGCTCCCCCATGCCCTTCACATCGGCCTGGAATGCGGCGATGTCCTCTGCGGTGGTCGGACGGCATAGATCGGAAGTGTGGACGGCGATGCCCATGTCCCTCAAGCACTCCTGCACCCGCTCCCAACACCACGGTCCGTGAAACGCCCCATGGGCCAAAACAACTCCTGCGGTCATGGGGCCGCACTTTAGCGGCCGCTAAGTTGCCGCCATGGAGTCCACCGAATCGCTGGAGGAGCGGCTGGAGCGGCTGGAGTCCATCGAGGAGATCCGGAGTCTGGCCGCCCGCTACTGCCTGGCGCTGGACATGCGGGCCACCGATGCCTGGGTGAGTCTGTTTCCCGCTGATGTGCAAGTGGGCCGGGGACACTCCGGGCGGGCTGCGCTGGCGGAGTGGTTCCGCGAGACGATGGGCGGCAAGTTCACCGGAACGGCCCATGTGACCGGCAATCACATCATCGAGTTCGACGAGCCCGATCGGGCCCGAGGGGTGGTGTACTCCCGCAACGAGCACGAGACCGGCGACGAGTGGGTGATCATGACCATGATGTACTGGGACGACTACGAGCGCATCGACGGCCGCTGGTACTTCCGGCGGCGCTTGCCCCTGTACTGGTACGCCACCGATCTGAACGCACGGCCGATCGGGGACAACAAGATGCACTGGCCCGACGAGGAGCCCTACGAGGGGGCGTGGCACGAGTTCTGGCCCACCTATCGGGAGTTCTGGGAGACCCGCCTGGCCGAACCCACCGATGTGGTCGAACCCGCGCCGGTGGGGGAATTCCTGACCTGGCTGCGGGGCAATGCCGAAGAGCTCCCCAGCGTGCGAGTGCGCTGACCGTGCTAGCCGCCTACCACGAGACCCAGGGCGGGCTGGATGTGCTGCGGGTGGGCGAGCTGCCCGACCCCGAGCCCGGCCCCCACGATGTGCTGATCCAGGTGAAGGCCACGTCGATGGATCGAGTGGACGTGTACTGGCGGGAGGGCTCGCACGGCATGAAGCCTCGCTGGCCCCAGCACGTGGGCGGACGGGACATTGCCGGGGTGGTGGAGGCAGTGGGGGCGGAAGTGATGTCGGTGGCCGTTGGAGATCGGGTAGTGGCATCAGGGGAGCGGACCCACGCCTCGATGGCGCTGGCTCCCGCAGAGTTGACGTTTCCCCTCCCTGACGGCATCAGCTTCGAGGCTGGCGGGGCTACCCCCACGGCGGGCCGATCAGCCCATCAGGCTCTTATCGAGAAGGCTCAGATCCAGCCGGGCGAGACCGTGCTGGTCATGGCCGCCGGTTCGGGGGTGGGCAGCTTTGGGATACAAATTGCCCGGGCGATGGGCTGTCGGGTGATCGCCACAGCAGGTTCTTCCGACAAGCAGGCCAAGGCGATAGAGCTGGGCGCGGAGATGGCCATCGACCATTACAAAGACGACATCGTCGTTGCTGTGAAAGAGGCCACCGATGGGAGAGGCGTGAATGTGGTGCTCGACCATGTGGGCACCCCGGTGTTCGCCTCTGCGGTGCGATCACTGGCACCCGAAGGCCGGTTCGTCACTTGCGGGGTCACTGCCGGACATATGGGGGAGCTGCACTTGGGCCAGTTGTTCGTGAAGGGCATCACACTCATGGGGGTGGGCCGCCCCGACAATCAGCGGATCGCGGCCACCATGCGGGGTTTGCTGGCCATGATCGCCCAGGGACAGGTCACGCCGCAGATCGCCGCAACATTCCCCCTAGAGGAGATTGCCGAGGCCCACCGGCTGATGGAGAGCTCCGATTTCTTCGGCAAGATCGTTCTTGTCCCCTAGCCAGGAGATGTAGATGCGCTCATTCGAATTCCCCATCGAGGCGGGCCACATTCAGGAGTTCAAGCGGGCAGTGGGCGATCTCGATGCGTCTTTCGATCCCGACGCGGCAGCGCCACCCACGTTCATGGTGGCCGCCGACCGATACGACCCCGACTATGACCGCCGCTTGCGCTCCGATCGCTCGTGGCCACCGGTGGCACCCGAGTCGGGATCGGGGTTCCACGCCGGAATGGTGTTTGAGTACCACCGCCACCCCCGGGCCGGGGAAGTGCTCACTGCCACGGTGGCCGACGGGGAGGAGTGGTTCAAGCAGGGGCGTCGGGGCGGCCAGTTGCGGTTCCGGGAGATTGTCACCACCTTTGTCGATGCCGACGGCCAGCTGTGCGTGACCGCCCGCTGGATCAACGTGCGCGCCGACAACGAGGTGCGGGAATGAGGCCCGAAGTCGGTGCTCGCCACCGCCAGGTAGTGGCCGACGGGCTTACCCGGACACAACTGGTGGCCTACGCGGGGGCCTCCGGCGACTTCCACCCCTTCCACCACGACGAGATCTACGCCACCACCCACGGCTTCGACCAGCTCTTCGCCCACGGCATGCTGACTATGGGCATTACCGGGGAGGCGCTGGTTGCGGTGTTCGGCCCTGAAGGGCTGGACCGCTACGGGGCGGACTTCCTGAAACCGGTATGGCCAGGAGACACCCTCACCACCGAGCTGGTGGTGGCCGCGGTCCATGACGACGGCTCGGTGGACGTGGAAATCTCCACTACCGACCAGCACGGTACCCAGGTGCTGCGGGGCACCGCGACCGGAAGGCTGGCTGGCGACTAGGAGAGCAGTTCTTGGAGCCGCTCTATGGGGTCGCCGGAGACGACCAGAGCTTCGCCAATGAGGGCGGCGTCGTACCCCGCCTTGCGCACCTCGGCCATAGTTGTCCCACCGGGAACGGCAATGCCTGATTCGGCCACTTTGACTGCATAGTCGGGCAGCAGTGGTGCCATGCGCTCAGCCCGCTGGTAGTCCATGGTGAAGGCCGCGCTCTTGGGCTTCTCCCGCTGGTTGACTCCGATGATGTCGGCGCCGGCCTTGATGGCGGACTCCAACTCGCTGTCTGATTTCACTTCGGTGAGCACGTCCATCCCCAAAGAGAGAGACAACTCGTGCAGTTCGGCCAGCAATTCGGTAGGGAGGTCGGCCGCGATCAGCAGCAGCGCATCGGCCCCCATCGCCTGGGACTCGTGCACGTCGTCGGTGGTGGTGATGAAATCCTTGCGGAGGACGGGCAAGCCAGAGGCCTCGGCCGCGGCGGTCAGATCGTCGCCGCTGCCGCCGAACATTTCCTGGTTGGTGAGCACCGACAAGCAGGCCGCCCCGCCGTCGCGATAGGCCGCTGCCATCTCCGCCGGGTCGAGGTCTGCGTTCAGATTGCCGCGGGACGGAGACCTGCGCTTGATCTCGGCGATGATGGCCACATCGTCACTGGCTAAAAGGGCCTGCTTGAACCGTCCCGCGCGACTGGCCCGCTCATCAGTTCCCATAGGTCGGATGATACGGGGGAGTTCCGCCGCCGGAGAAAGCAGAATCGGGCGGCTAGGTGACCGCAGGTATGACCTCGGTGGCGAACAGGTCAAGCGTCTCAGGGGTTGCGAAGTCGCTGAACTGGAGCACGAACTGCTCGGCGCCCATCTCGCGGTCGGCTTGTAGACCACTGGCCACCTCGTCTGGGGTGCCCGCCACCAGGGCCCAGTCGCCGAACCGGCGTTGGGCGGTGGCCACTATCTCGTCGCGGGCGGCCGAGGAAGGCGCTAGTCCGATGGCCCTTTGCACCGAGAGCCGAGCGTTGCCCGACAGGGGTAGCAACTCAGCCAACTCGGCCATCCCGTACACCGGGCAGTTCCACCAGTCTGCGAAGTCCCGCACCAGCGGCATGGTCAGCTTGCGGCCTGCCCCGCCGATCACGATCGGGATGTGGCCGTTCACCGGGGTGGGCTGCTGCTGGGCGTTCTCCAACTGGAAGAACCGGCCCTGGTGGTTGACCGGCTCGCCGGTTAGGAGGAGCTGAACCACCTCCAGGGTCTCGCGCAGTCGGGCGGCCCGCACCGCCGGCGGCTCGTCACCGAGGCCGAACCGCTCCATCTCATCGGGCACTGAGCCCCAGCCGATGCCCAAATCGAACCGCCCCCCACTGAAATGGTCAAGGCTGACCACCATCTTGGCCAGCAGCGCCGGATGGCGGAACTGCCCACACAACACCATGTGTCCGATACGTACCCGCTCGGTCCACGCCGCCACCGCGGTGGCTATCACAAATGCGTCGTACATGGGAGCCGCGGACAACAAGGGTGGATTCAGGTGGTCCATGAGGTCGATCTTGTGGAACCCGCATGCCTCCGCCGCCTGCACTCGCTCCTCGATGGTGTCCATGTCCATCCGCATCTGCGGCATGAACACGCTGAACTGCGGCGGGCTGGTCATTTCAGGATCCCTTTCCGAGGCCGCGGCGTTGCATGTCGTCGGTGTCGACGGTCCAGTTGCGCATGGCTTCTTCTTCGACTTCTTTGGCTTCGGCAAAGCTCAAGCCGTCGGTGTCGTCGTAGATGCGCATGGTGGCTGCGGTGGCGGGGGTGGTGGCGGCCACGATATGGGTGGCCAGCCCTCGGGCGTATTCCAGAAGCTCGCCGTGGGGGACGACGTGGTTGACCAAGCCGATGCGGAGGGCCTCCTCGGCGTAGACGAAGCGGGCGGAAGCAGTCATCTCCTTGGCCATGCGCTTGCCGACCGCTCGGGGTAGCAGAGCGGTCATGCCCCAGGCGGCGATTACCCCGATCTTGGCGTGAGTGTCGGCGAATCGGGCTTGATCGGAGGCCACGATGAAGTCACAGCTCAGGGCTATCTCTAGGCCACCGGTCACGCAGGTGCCGTTTACCGCGCAGAGCAGGGGCTTGGCGGTGTCCCGACAGGCCTGGGCTGGGTCTTCGGCTTGCCGCTTGTTCCCGTCGGGGGTTTCCGAAACCCCGTCGGCGGCTACTTCCCGCAAGTCCACACCGCCAGTGAACACCGGGTCGGCCCCGGTCAAGATGATGGCGTCCACTCCTTCGTCGGCGTCACTAGCTCGGAGCGCGGCACACAGGTCGTTACGCATCCGCTTGGTCATGGCGTTGCGGGCCTCGGGGCGGTTCAGTGTGATGACCGCCATGCGGTCACTGACGTCAACAAGCAGGCGCTGGTCTTCGGGGGTGGCGGCTTTCTCGGCGGGTTCGGCCATATCGTCAGCAGCCGTCGATCACGTCCACGGCCTGTTGGCGCAGCCAATGATCGGCCAGCACCAGCAGCACTTGGGCCTCCACCATGGGCACCGCTCGGGGCAGCACGCACGGGTCGTGACGCCCGCGGGCGGCCAGGGTGACCGGGTTGTTGTCGCGGTCCACGGTGTCCTGAGCCGAGGCGATGGTGGCAGTGGGCTTGAACGCCACTCGGATCACGATGTCCTCGCCGTTGCTGATGCCGCCCTGTACTCCGCCGGAGCGGTTGGAAGCAGTGCGGGGCCGGTCGTCAGGGCCGGGGGTAAAGGGGTCGTTGTGCTCTCGACCGGTCATGGTCACCCCGGCGAAACCTGAGCCGATCTCGAATCCCTTGGCCGCGGGCAGCGAAAGGGCGGCCTTGGCCAAATCGGCCTCCAGCTTGTCGAACACCGGCTCGCCCAGACCGGGGGGCACCCTTCGGGCCACGCATTCGACTATCCCTCCCAGCGAGTTGCCGTCGCGGCGGGCCGCTTCGATGGCCTCGGTCATGGCCTCCGCGTGTTCTGGCGACGGGCATCGGGTGGCGTCGGCCTCCACTTCGGCCAGAGTCACCGCAGTGTGATCGACCTCAGCCGTGATGGTGCCCACCTGGCGGACCCAGGCCAACACCTCGATATCGGCCACGGTCCGCAAGAGCTGGCGGCCGATGGCACCGGCCGCCACTCGGCCGATGGTTTCCCGGGCGCTGGCCCGGCCGCCTCCCTGCCAGTTGCGTATGCCGTACTTGGCCTCGGTGGTGTAGTCGGCATGGGAAGGGCGGTAGACGTCTTTGAAGTCCTCATACGCGCTGGGCCGGGCATCGGTATTGCCCACCAGCATGGCAATGGGCGATCCCAGCGTCTGGCCTTCGAATACGCCCGAGAGGATTTCCACCTTGTCGGCCTCGTCCCGCAGGGTGGTGAGCCGACTCTGACCTGGACGTCTCCGGTTGAGATCGTGCTGGATCATCTCCTCGTTCAGCGGAAGCCGGGGCGGACAGCCGTCCACCACCGCGCCGATGCCGCCACCGTGGGATTCCCCGAACGTCGTTACCCGGAACAATTGCCCGGTCGAACTGCTCATTGCATCTCAACACTACAGACCTGACTCTGCCGGTCTGGGGGTCATATTGGCGAGGTCCTGGTAGCGGTCATGCGTGGACCAGCACACCTGTGGCAATGTCGGAACATGGATTTGGGCCTATCGGGCAAGGTGGCGCTGGTAACGGGGAGCTATCGGGGCACGGGCAGCGGGGTTGCTCGAGTTCTGGCCACCGAAGGCGCTGAGGTGGTGGTTCACGGATTTGAGGAGGGGCAGGCCGATTGGTTGGCCGATGATCTGGGATCGCCGGTTCGGGCAGTGTGGGGGGACATATGCACCGATGAGGGTGCTGAGGCGGTGGTCAGCCAGTGCGGCCCGGTGGACATACTGGTCAACAACTACGGGGTGGCGGTAGGCGGCACCTGGGGGGATGACGGCACGGATGTCTGGGTGGATGCCTACAACCGCAATGTGCTCACCGCGGTGCGGATGACCCGGCTCATGGTTCCCGCCATGATGGAGCGGGGTTGGGGCCGGATAGTGCTGGTGTCAACCGTGGGTGCGACCCGCCCAGGCGACCGCATCCCGGGTTACTACGCGGCCAAGGGCGCGCTACCGGCGATGACGGTGAGTCTGGCCCGGGAATTGGCCGGCACTGGGGTGACTGTGAACTGCGTCAGCCCGGGGGCTATCGCCACTCCAGAGCTGGTGGAAATGTGGACTCGTCAGGCCGAGCGGGAGGGCCGCTCCACCGATTGGGCCGAAATCGAGCGCCACGTCACCACCGAGATCATGCCCACGCTTACCGGGCGCATCGCCACCGTGTCCGATGTGGGAGAGCTAGTGGCGTTCGTGTGCAGCGACCGGGCCCGCCAGATCCACGGCGCCCACCTCCGCATCGACGGGGGCGCGGCCGACGTGGTGACGTGAACCAGCGGTCTGAGCTTCCCCCTCACTAGGCTGCCCGGCGATGCCGACTTTGTATGACGTCGTCCGCGACTTCAGCCACACCTGGCCTGACAAGCTGGCCGTCCTTACCGAGCAGGACGGACACCGCTCCTTCCGAGAGCTGGCTGCCCACGGCGGGGCTCTAGCCCACCAGTTCCAAACCCGCTTCGGGCTAGGACTGGGCGATCGGGCTTGCATCTGGATGCAGAACCGCCCCGAGTACATCGAGTGCCAGCTGGGCATGCAGGCCATCGGTTTGGCCGGCGTTCCCATCAACCCGGAGTGGACTGATCCGGAGCTGGATTTCGTGCTCAACCACTCCCGGTGCCGCTTGGTGTTCGCTGAGGCTGAGCGGGCCGAGCGGGCGGTGGCCCTCACCTCGGGCATGGACTTGGTGGAAGCAGTGGTGAGCGTGGACGAGCCGGTGGACGGGGCGTTGCTGCTGGCCGATCTCATCGGCGAGGCGCCGGAGGGCGCGGGCCTGGACCTGCCCCCGGTGGACGGCTTCGTGGAGGGCAACGTGCTCTACACTTCGGGCACCACAACCGGGCGCCCCAAGGCGGTACCGATGAGTCCTGAGCTGTTCGCGGGCGGGGCGGTGCCCTATGAGGAGATGTTCGGGCTGAGCCACACCGACCGCTCGCTGGTGGTAACTCCGCTGTTCCACGGCAATGCCATGGGCGGGGCCATGTCAGCGCTGAGCCGGGGAGCCAGCGTGGTCATGCAGCGCAAGTTCTCGGCGTCGCGGTTCTGGGCGCTGGTCGACCTGTACCGCCCGACCTACTTCCTCACCCTGGTGCCCATCATCAACATCTTGATGGCCCAGCCCCCTGGTCCCCACGAGAAATCGCACTCGCTACGGGTGATGATCCCTCTGGGCTGCGCACCCATCATCGAGCAGATCGAGGAGCGCTACGGGGTGCCCTGCATGGACTGGTACGGCATGACCGAAGCGGGGTCGGGCACCTACACCCGCCTCGACGAGCCCCGTCGCCCTGGATCGGTGGGCAAGCCGTTCGAGGGATCTGTGCTGCGGATCTTCCTGCCCGACGGCTCAGAGGCGCCGACAGGCGAGACGGGGGAGATCTGCTTCCTACGGTCCACCATCGGGTTCAACGGCTACATCGAAGACGCCGAGGCCACTGAGGCCGCCACATCGGGGGACTGGTTCCGCACCGGCGACCTGGGCTATGTGGACGACGACGGCTACCTCTACTTCGTCGACCGCCAGAAAGACATCGTACGCCGAGGCGGAGAAAATCTGTCCACCATCGAGGTGGAGACCGCCCTGCGCACCCACCCCGCGGTGGGCGACATCGCCGTTGTGGCCCGCCCCGACCCGGTGCTGGGCGAGACAGTGGCCGCCTTCATCGTGGTGGCCGACGGCTGCGAGCTCCCCACCGAGGACGACCTACGGGCCCATACCGAAGGCACTCTGGCCCCCTACAAAGTGCCCACTACCATCCAGCCAATTGACGAACTCCCCCGCACCGGCAACGGCAAAGTAGAAAAATTCCGCCTCCGCCAGCAGTTCGGTTAACCCACTGGGCACAATTGGTAGCCCAGTATGGGCACATATGGCAGTCACATATGTGCAAAATCGGCAATGATCAATGCGCAGAACTGTAATATATAGGGGGTGGACAGCTATCTGACGCGCTTGGTCGACTCCTGGATCGCCGAGATACTCGATTCAGCGCCAGCGGTGATGATTACCGGGGCGAGAGCCGCGGGCAAGACCACTACCGCGTTGCGGCACGCGGCAAGCGTTGTTCGATTCGACAACGAGCGTGAGGCTATCCCCTTTAGGGCTGATCCCGATGCCGCATTGCGGGGCCGCTCGGAGCCGGTCCTCCTGGATGAATGGCAGGAATGCCCGGAGGTTCTCGGTGCCGTCAAGCGAGCGGTGGACTGCGAGAGACGACCAGGCCGATTCATACTGACCGGTTCTGTGCGCTCTGATACCGACCCGGCTTTGTGGCCGGGGACGGGAAGGCTCATCAGGGTCATTATGCACCCCTTAACAGTGCGGGAGCAGCTTTCCCGCCTCGGACGGCCTTTCTTCGAGCGTTTGCTGGGCCAAGAAACTCCAGCACCGTCAGCAGATGCTCCGGATTTGCGTGCCTACGCGGAGATCGCCCTGCGCAGCGGGTTCCCTGAGCCTGCCTTGATGCTGGATGGCCGAGTCCGGGAGGGTTGGCTGGCCAGCTATGTCGAACAGCTAACCCATGGCCGCAAGACCACGGCCAATGGCCCCGACCCAGCGCGATTGCGCGCCTTCTTCCAGGCGTATGCGTTGAACTCTGCGGGCGTCGTGCGAGACACCACCCTCGTTCAGGCCGCAGGCATCAGTCATCACACTGCTCGTTCTTATGTGAGGCTATTGACCGATATCGGTGCCATCTCAGAGTTGCCCGCATGGAGTAGCAACCGATTGAAGCGCCTTACAAGGGGTCCGAAGCGCTACATAACCGATGCCGGACTGTGGGGAGCGTCCGTGGGTGCCGACGCCGACTTGGTCATGAATGACGGTGACCTGCTGGGGCGCCTCATAGACACCTTTGTTGCCCAACAGCTACGAGCTGAGGCCGCGGTGGATCAACTCCGCCCTGCACTTCATCACCTGCGTGATCGCGAGGGTCGTCACGAGGTGGACATGATCGCCGATATGGGGGCCCGCGGAATCGTCGGCATCGAGGTAAAGGCCCACAGCGCGCCCACTCTCCGAGATGCCCGGCACCTGCTGTGGCTGCGCGACCAACTAGGCGATCGTTTCAAAGCAGGCGTAGTGCTTCACACCGGTCCCGCAACTTTCCAACTCAGCGACCACATCCAAGCCATCCCGATCTGCGCCCTATGGAGCTAGGCGGAGTTCAGCTTGGCAACCGGACCACGGTCGCATTGCCGACATGGGCGTAGCGACCCGGTGTGCAGGTGAGCACAATGACCTGGCAATCCCGACCTGCGGCGGCGATAGCCGCCCCCATGGACTGAAGGCGGGACGGGTCGCTCCACCCCAGAGCGTCGTCGATCACTACCGGCGCACCACCGCCATCAGAACTGACAATTGCCGCGCAAGCCAGCCGGCAAATCACGCCGAGTTGCTCCTGAGCGCCAATGCTGACTTGGTCCACATCAATGGTGATGCCATTAAGCGTGCGGCGGGCCACTCGCAGTTCAGTATCGAGTTCAATCTCAAATGTTGGCCCAAACACGATATGTCCCAGCTTCTCAATCTGCTCTTTGAACGGTGCCACGTAGCGCTGATGAGCTTCTTGGCGACGCTTCTCGAATGTCCTGTACAACAACAGCGCCGCGTCTGCTCGCGCCTCGGTACGCTCATGCTCGCGTAGAAGGTGTTCGTAGTTGCTGGTGGCGTCATTTAGGTCTGCGTGCAACCCCGCTTCGCCGTGGGCTTCCAGCTTGCCCCTCAGCTCTCGCTGACGATCTTGGTTGTTCCTGAGGTCGGCCTCTGCCCTGGTCTTGACGTTGCGGGCGTTTTCTAGCTTGGTCTTGATCGTGTCGGGGTCTTGGGCCTGGAGCTCATTGTTCGCGTGCTCCAAGGCAGCGGCTGCGTGTTGGACCTTCTCCTGCTCGGTGGCTAGAGCCTCGTTGAATTCGAGGTCTGACTGCTCTTGTCGGGCTTCCTCAAGCTTCCGCTCGGATTCCTCTAGAGCGTCGCGGGCATTTCTGACGTTCTCGGAATGGACGGCGGCGCTGACCTCGGCCCGCCTACTGGCCTCGGTGGCTGCCTCGTTGTTGTCCTCACGACGATCAACCTCTGCCTGGCGCTCGGCAACCTCGTTCTCCGCGTCTGAGGCGATCTTTCTAGCCTCATCGAGGTCGCCCGGAAGAGGAGGATCCTTGGGGCGATCAGCTGGGTAGGAGGCGACCCGCTTATTGAGCCCTTCTAGCTTTTGGGTCAAACCCTCAAAGGTCAGATCCCGGAGGTTTTCCTCGATCTTATTTGTGGACTCATGACGGGTTCGCTCGGCTTCCCGGCGTTCGTCGGCCTTCTGTCGGGCTTCGGTGAGATTGGTCACGCCACCCTGGGCGCACAAGCGGGCGTGTTCTTCTTGGGCTGTTTGGAAGTCAACGGCTAAGTCTTGAGACTCGACACCAGCTTGCACCCGCACCTGAACTATGTCTGGAATTTCTAGCTTCCAATTGCCGGTGATATGGGTTCGCCGGACAGCATCGGCGCCCATCATGACCTCTTCTCCGTCGATAAACATGGATAGAGCCGAGAGCGCGGTGGCTTCTACGGAGGCCGCAGAAGCTTCAAGAGCAGCTTTCGCCCGGGTCGCTTCGAGGCTGGCCTGCTCGATTTGGTCCACCAACTCGCCGTCTACCTTGGATGAGTCGAGAATGGCCTCGGCTATCTTAAGTCCCTCTTTAGCCTCAAGTACTCGCTCGTGGCGCTCTAAGAGCTGCTCCTCTTCGATCTGATTCCGACGGTAGTCGCGGTCATTGTTGGCAAGTTGCAACTTGTTTTGAGCATCTCGCAGGGATTTTCGGGCGATATTGAGGGCGCTGGCTGCTTCTTCGCTGTTCCGCGTAACTCGCGCCCGTTCCGGAGCGACCTGCTCCATCTCTCTTTCTAGGGAAGCCAGTTTTTCACGTCCATCCTTGACAGCCTCGACCATCTCGCGCCGGCGCTCGTGGTCGCTGGCGGCTCTATTGTGCTCTACTTGGGCCGCAGTATGAGCGCTAGCGAGACGCTCTACCTGGATGCGCAGGCCCTCTGTTGCATCCCATTGCTCGCTGAGCTCCTGCTCGTACTCTTGGGCCTCGTTGAGGCGCCTGACCAGGCCGTCTTCCTCGGCGCCCAGACGGGTCGCTTCGATGGCATTTTCTTCGATGGTCTGAAGCTGGGATTTGATTTCCTCAGCTTTCCCTTGAGCCCGGCCGACTTCGTCTGCGAGCGTTGTCCTCTCCTTCGACTCTCTGCCGGTACCAGTCCAGTACTTGAGCCGCTCAGCGCATATCCGATCCCAAATATCGTCATCGCGGTCGTCGACTTCGCTGCCACCCGCGGCCTGGTCTAGTGCATGCCCTAGTGAAGACCCCCCGAAACCAGGCAGATTCAGCTCCGCGCCCTGCTCAATGATCAACGCCTTCCAGAGTTCTTGATCGAGAGTCTCATTCAGGATCGCCTCTACCCGCTCATGGGCCTCGCGACCGGCGAGCTGCTCTCGCTGGGGTGCGGTGACCTCAAGCATCGTCTTCCCTCTGGCGCGATGCCAACGCTTTAGGTAAGTGAAACGGTACTCGCCCGAAGTGACCTCCACTTCTACCTCGGGATCTGCATCGAGGTGAACTGGCCGGACGGCCTTGACCGCTTGCTTGCCCGAGTCGTCCAACGCGCTAAAGATCAGATTGACAGCCTCTGGGATGCATGTCTTGCCGACCTCGTTGTCGCCTTCGACGACGGTGACGCCTTGAATTGAGAACTCCACCGCGCAGTCGTCGACGCCGCGATAATTCTTCAGCTTCATCCGGTGGAGTCTCATGTGCCAGCCCCCACTAGCCGGCGCAATAGTGCCAGGGCATCACGGGCGACTACCGCCTGTTCACCAGATCCTGCCAGATCACTCAGGTCGCTCACTGCCTCTTGGGCGAACCCCGACAGCCCGAGATCACTCAAGTCGGCATCGTCCGGGACTACGACCAGTTCGCTGCGGCGCTCCCATGTCTCTAGGGCTGCCAGCAGATTGGCGTGGTGTTCGAGCAGTCGGTCGAGCCTTGCCTTCTGGTCTAGGGTGACCTGGCCCACAATCGCAACCTTTATAATGCTCCGATCTTTGGCGTCCAGTCCATCGAGCCACTCCTCAAGGGTGTCGAGGTCGGTATCGCCAGTAAGCTCCCAGTCCCTGTGGTGAAATTGCCAGGCGCCCACCCGCCGCGGCATTACTTCAACATGCTGGTCATCGACCTCCACGATAAGCACGTTTCCTGGATCGTCCTCGTCGTAGTCGGTGGGTTCTGGTGCTCCCGAATACCAGACTCGTCCGGTTCGCCCCTCATCGGTAGTCGAGTGGCGGTCACCGAGGGCTACATAATGGATTTGCCCTGTGTCGATCCTCTCCTCCAGTGACGACAGCGAGATAAGGGCGGGGTCGGATTTGTTAGGCGAACGCTCGTCGATTGCGCCGTGGCCGACAACTATCCGCACTGCGTCAGCGTCTTCCAGCGGGTTGCAGACGTCGGCAACTAGGTCTATGAGGGGGCGCTTTGTGAACCAGGGTGCTGGGACCAACTCAACACCGGAAACGACTTCTACTGGGTTCGAATCCGCCAGAACCACCACATTGTCGGCCTTGTGTTCCGTGAAAGTAGGCGATATGTATACCGACGACGCGTCCAGTGGGTCGTGGTTGCCGGGCAAGAGGTAGAACGAGACCTGTGGTGTCGCGCCCATCGCTTCTAAGGCCCGCAGGATGACTTGGCGGCTCACTTGATTTGACTCAAACACGTCGCCGCAGACCACGACGAAGCTGCATCCTTCGTCTACTGCCAGTGCGCCGATCGTGCGGATCGCATCTATTCGGGCACCGTCGAAACGTGGCTGAGCTTCACCAGCCAAAAAGTGTCGGGTCATACCGAGTTGCCAGTCGGCCGTATGTATGAATTTCACCATGGGCGCAGCCTATAGAGGAGGTGTGACAGCTATGCCCAACATGAGGCCGAGTTCGATCTTGGCACCAGATTTCTCAGCGGTAGCCATGGGGCAGGTGTCGGTGAGGTGGATCTTGTGGTCGAAGAGGAAGTACACCACCATGCCTAGCTCAAAATCCCTGGTCCGCGCCGTTCGCCCAGATCGCCATAGGGACACTAGAACGGATCAGAGGTGATCTCCTCCCCCTCCTGGGACTTCTCGCCATCGCAGGCTCTCTCGTGGGATTCGGCACTCTTCGCTGCTGCTCCCACCGAATACCTGGCCGAGTCCACCCACCCGCACTGCTCGCACCCAGCACGGTAAGTGACGCTCGCGTCAACAATGTCTATAGTGCTGTGCTCGCCAAAGAGCACCTTGACAATGCGGCTTCCACCACCTGAGCGGTCCCTGGCCATCAGACCGGCCCCCGGCTTCTAGGAGCCCCCGAACTTTGCGGAAACCCCGGTAGTTGCAGCATTGCAAGCCCCTTCTTCTTTCGCAGGCAACCGCGAAAATTTTATGGTGCGATTCCAGAAAGTACGCAATCTTGGCGGTTCCCAGTTTCGATAATACGGCCAGGTGCGGTCAATAGGTAGACGGTAGCGTGTGCCATCACTTCCGGCGAATTCTGGACCCTTTGGGTGCTGACGTTGATGGATCCCATAGCCGATTTAGGCGCTGTGCCCTGATTTCACGTGCGCGCCGAATGATCTCTTCCCATGGCCGGTTGCACTTTTCGGGGGGAACCTCGACTGCCCCGGCAAGGTCAGCTAGGTCGCGCACATGAGTGAGGGTAATGCGATTTGAGACCGCGTGGCGGGGCATTTCCTAGGAGAGGGCGAACTCGGCTCGGATTTGGGGGCCGTGTTGGTTGATGGTGGGGAGCAAGGGGGAGGTGTCGTGGTCCCAGTCGGCGGTGGTGGCGGGGGCAGGGAGATTGACCGAGCCTTCGGGATGGGTGACGGTGATGCGGTTGAGCTGAGGGTGTGAAGAAAGGCCGGCCACGTCGTTGACGGCGCCGAAGGCCATGCGGCTGTGGGTGAGCTTGCGGTGGAGTTCTTCAGTGCTTAGGCGGGCGAAGACTTCGGCGACGGCGTCATCGGTTTCGCTCCTGTTCGTCACTCGGGCCTTGTTGGTGGCGAAGCGGGGGTCGTGGGCTAGGTCCGGTCGGTCGAGCACTTCTTCGCACAGGGTGCGCCACTCGCGGTCGGCCTGCACGGCGATTAGCAGGGTGGTGCCGTCGGCGGTGGTGAAAGCGCCGTAAGGGGCAATGGACGGGTGGGCCAGCCCCACCCGCTGTGGCCCCTGGCCGAGGTAGTCGTGGTGCAGCAGGGGGACGGTCATCCACTCGGCCATCGTTGAGAAGAGCGAGACCTCGATGTGGGCGCCATCGCCGGTGCGGGCTTGGCGGACCAAGGCCTGGCTGATGGCCCGGGCCGCGGCCTCGCCGGTGGAGATGTCGGCCACCGACACCCCGACTCGGCCGAGCGGTCCTGGCGCCCCTGACACCGACACCAGGCCGCTTTCAGCCTGCACCAGCAGGTCATAGGCCTTCATCTGGGCATAGGGCCCGGTGGGTCCGTAGCCCGAGATGTCACAGGCCACCAGGCGGGGATGCCGCTCACGCAGGGATTCTGAGCCGAACCCCAGCCGTTGGGCGGCACCTACGGCCAGATTCTGGATGTAGACGTCGGCCCGTTCGATTATTCGCCCCAACAGGGCTTGGTCCTCGCTGTCTTTGAGATCGAGGACAATCGACTCCTTGCCCCGGTTGAGCCACGCGAAATAGCTGGACAGTCCGTCGGCGGCCCCGTCGTAACCCCGGGAGAAATCGCCCTCGGCTCGCTCGATCTTGATCACTCTGGCCCCGGCATCAGCCAGTCGGCAAGACGCCAATGGCCCAGCTACCGCTTGTTCAATTGAGACCACCAGCACGCCATCCAGAGGCTTGGCCGAGCTCACTTCAGCAACGTACCCCTGCATGGGCTGAAACGACACACCACTAAGCTCCGGCAATGACACCTGAAGAGATCCTGGACCTAGCTCGTGAGCATGCCGCGGCCGAGGCCGAGAATGACGCCGAGCGGACGCTGGCCACGCTGGTGGACGAGCCCACCTATGAGTTTTGGCCGATGGGAAAGGGCTTCACTGGTGGTGATCTGGCTCGCACCTTCTATTTGGAGCAGTATCCCAAGTTCGCTCAGCGGGTGACCGGCTACGGGGTGCTGGGCGAGTGGACCAATGACCAGTGCGCCATTCAGGAGTACTGGGTAGAGATCGACGGCCAGACCCGCCACATGGTTATGTCGATGATGCCTGCCGAAGGCAATCTGCTCACCGGGGAGAAGCTGTACTGCGACGACGGCTTTGTGGAGGCCTTGCTCGGGCCTCTCTGTGTACATCTGAAGCCGCTCTAGCCCAGGAGGTGCTTCTGCACTTTGCCTAGGGCGTTGCGGGGGAGTTCGTCTACCAGGTGGAGCATGCGGGGGTGTTTGAAGTCGGCGCACACTCCTTCTAGGTGAGAGCGCAGGTGATTTAGCTTGGGCTTCTTGCCGAGGGTGGGCACCACCCAAGCGGTGACCAGTTCGCCCCACTCTTCGTCGGGGGTGCCGGTGATGGCTACGTCGTCGACGTCAGGGTGGGAGCGGAGGGCGTCTTCTACCTCGCGGGGGTAGACGTTCAGGCCGCCGGAGATGATGAGTTCTTTGGCCCGGCCTTTCAATCGCAAATAGCCCGCCTCGTCGAATTCGCCTAAATCGCCGGTGCGGAACCAGCCGTCTTGGTCGAATGCCTCCTCGGTGGCCTCGGGGCGGCGCCAGTATCCGGCGAAGACGTTGGGACCCCGCACCATCACTTCATCGGAGTCGGGGGCTAATCGCAGTTCCACGCCGGGGAGGGGGAATCCCACTGTTCCAGCCCGGCGCTCTTCGTCGTAGGGGTTGGACACCAGCATGATGGTCTCGGTCATGCCGTAGCGCTCTAGCACTCGCACCCCGGCGGCCTCTTCGAGGCGGCGGTGGAGATCAGCCGACAGGGCAGCGGAGCCGGCCACGCACAGCCGAAGCCGGTAGAGCTCTCCAACCCTGGGCGACTGGGCCAGCCGGGTGTACATGGTGGGCACACCGAAGAACAGGGTGGCGTCGTGGGCTTGGGCCGCATCTAACACGGCGTCGGGGGAGAACCCGTCCAACAGCACCGCAGAGGCACCGGTCAAGAGAGTGCCATGCAGGCCGACGCCTAGACCGTGCATGTGGAATAGGGGTAGCGCCAGGACTAATCGGTCCTCCGGCGTCCACCGCCAGGCAATGCGCACCGACTCGGCTCCGGCCAGCAAGTTCCCATGGGTCAGCACCGCTCCCTTGGGTACCCCAGTGGTTCCCGACGTATAGCCCAGCAGCGCGGGATCGCCGCTGGAGAGCTGATCGAGGCTGGGCGCCGTACCGTCGTCTAAGTTCAGTCGGGGGGATAACACAGTCATCTCGGGGGCAAGCTCGGTCAGCCACCGCACCCATTCAGGCTTGTCCACCACCGCAGCCCGGGGATCGGCGTCATCCACAATGTGGGCTAGCTCGGCTCGCTGATAGGCCCCGTTCACCGGTACCACGATGAGCCCCAGCCGCAGGGCAGCCACATGAGCTACCACCAAGTCCACCGACGCGGCTGCCGAGAGGATGACTCGGTCGCCTTTGCGGAGCCCTGCACCAAAGAGCCTTCCGGCTGCGACCTTCGTGCGCCTAGCCAAGTCACCCCTTGAAATCCACCCGGTCCCCGGATCCCACAACGTCGGTTTGGTCGCCCCGGATGCCCACCGCTTGGCCCACGCCGCTGGAAGGCTGACTTCGTCCAGCAAGTCCACGTCATCGGGATCTATGCCTCTAGGAAAGTGGACAGCATCGGCTCGGGCAGTGCTCACGACTCACGATAATGTCACTCGCCGTGCCCCTGAACCTGGCCACTGCGTGGGAAACAATTGCGGAAGTGGTGCCAGACGCGGATGCGGTGGTGTGTCATCCGGTCAGCCGAACCTGGCAAGAGTTTGAGGATCGGGCAGCTCGGCTGGCGGCTGCGCTGGGGGAGTTCGGCATCGGCGCGGGCGACAACGTGGGGCTCTACCTCTACAACGGCAACCCCTATAGCGAGGTCACCTTCGGGGCGTTCAAGGCCCGGGCTGCTCCCTGCAATGTGAACTACCGCTACCTGGCCGGGGAGTTACACCATCTGTTGGAGGACGCCGACGCCAAGGCGGTGTTCTTCTCTCCCGAGCTGGCCGACCGGGTGGAGGAGGCCAGGGGCGACCTGCCTTTGCTGCGGGCGGCCATCCAGGTGGGCGAGCCCAGCGATCCAGTACCCGACTGGGCGCTGGACTACGAGCAGTTGATCGCCGACCACGATCCGGCGCCGCCCATCGATCGCAGCCCTGACGACCTGTGGATCCTCTACACCGGCGGCACTACCGGCAATCCCAAAGGGGTCATGTGGCCCCACAGCTCGGTGATTGGCGCCATGGCCCCCAACTTCAAGGCGCTGAGGCTGCCGATCCCGGAGACCCTGGAGCAGGTCAAGTCCAACATCGCGGCCATCTATGACAGCAACCGGGTTACCCGCCAGCTAGCGGCCTCTCCCCTCATGCACGGCACGGCCAGCATTGTGGCACTGGCCACCTTCACCCAGGGTGGGGCGGTGATCACCATGCCCGAGCGCAGCTTTGACGCCGATGCCCTGTGGCGCTGCGTGGAGCGCGACCGGGCCACCGTGCTCACCATCGTGGGAGACGCCTTCGGGCGACCAATGGCCGAGGCCTTGGATGCAGCCGCGGCCCGAGGCGAGCCCTACGACCTGTCGTCGGTGTTCATGGTCATGTCATCGGGGGTGATCTGGAGCCAGCCGGCAAAAGAATCGTTGCTGGTACACAAGAACATGAAGCTGGTGGACTCCTTGGGCTCCAGTGAGGGCACCGGCACCGGCATGAGGATCAGCGACCGGGAGGGCGGATCAGCAACCGCTCGGTTCACACTGGGGGAGAACGCCGCGGTGTTCGACGAGGACGGCCACCCGGTCGAGCCCGGCTCGGGACAGCAGGGCATGGTGGCGGTAGGCGGCCCCATCCCCATCGGCTACTACAAGGATCCGGAGAAGACGGCGGCTACCTTCCGCACCATTGGCGGGCGGCGCTGGTCGGTGCCCGGGGATTGGGCCACTGTTGAGGCTGACGGCACCATCACCCTGCTGGGCCGGGGCTCGGCCTGCATCAACAGCGCGGGAGAAAAGATCTACCCCGAAGAAGTGGAAGAAGCGGTGAAGGCCCATCCCGCAGTGGCCGACTGCCTGGTAGTGGGAGTGCCCGACCCGAAGTGGGGTGAGGCGGTTACCGCGGTGGTGCAGATGGCCGGCGACCCGGCATCTCAGGCGGTGGGCGACGACGAGGTCATTGCCGACGCTCGCACTCGCTTGGCTGGCTACAAGCTTCCCAAATCGCTCATCCGGGCCGATGCCGTCCAGCGGGGAGCCAATGGCAAGCCCGACTACCAGTGGGCTAAGCAGTTCGCCCTCGACTCTCTGTCGGAGTAGGCCCCGATCTGGAAACATAGAGCCATGAGCATCAAAGTGACTGCGCTGCCGGCGGCCTTGGGCGCCACGGTGGAAGGGCTCGATGCCGATCACCTCGACGACGGGGTAGCGGCCGAGTTGCGGGAGGCGTTCTGGGCCCACAAGGTGCTGTTCTTCCCCCAGATTCACCTGACCGACGAGCAGCACGTGGCCTTGGGCTCGGTGTTCGGTGATCTGGCCGCGGTGAGCAACGATGACACCGACCATCGCTACCACCACACGGTGGACGACGAGGGGAAGATCCTGGTGCTGGACAGCTCCAACGAGTACTCGCGGGCCAACTTCTGGCACACCGACGTGACCTTCGCCCGTCAGCCCCCGCTGGGGTCGCTTCTGTCTATGAAGGAGTCACCGCCCTCGGGTGGCGACACCATGTGGGCCAACACCCAGGCCGCCTACGAGGGCCTGTCGCAGCCCCTCAAGGCGGCCCTCGAAGGGGTTATCGCCCGCCACGGCCGGGCTGGTCTGACCGAGTTCACCGATCATCCGGCGATAACCACCCACCCCGAGACCGGCAAGCGGATCCTGTTTGTGAACCGGGGCTGGACGTCATCGCTTCAGGGTATGAGCCATCTGGAGAGCAGGTGCCTGCTGGCCTTGCTGTGCGACCACATGGAGCAGCCCGAGTACATCGTGCGGTGGCGATGGAGCGACGGCGACGCCGCCTTGTGGGACAACCGCCGCACCATGCACTACGCCATTGACGACTACGGCACCGACCACCGCCGCATCCACCGGGTCACCATCTACGACCCCTCCGGCGCGGGCCCGGTGGCCGCCGCCCCTGCGGCGTAGCTAGAGCTCCAACAGCGCCTGTTCAACCACCTCGGTCAGCGCGGGGTGGATGTAGAGCTGGCCTCGGGCCATCTCGTCCACGGTGAGGCCGAACTGCATACCCTGGATGAGCTGCTGGATGAGGGTGGGGGCCTGAGGACCGATGATGTGGGCACCCAGCAAGAGCCGGGAATTGGGATCGGCCAGCACCTTGGTGAAGCTGGTGGTGTCCTCCATGGCCCAGCCGTAGGCGGTATCGCTGTAAGGGCGAACGGCTCGGAGATAGGGCCGCCCCTCGGCTCGCAACGCCTGCTCAGTGGCCCCCACCGCGGCCACTTGGGGATAGGCGAACACTGCGTGGGGAATGCCGGAGTGATCGGGTGCCCGCAGGTCGTCGGGGTGGGCGATGTTGTGGGCCACCGCCCGGGTGTCCTCGTTGGCGGTGTGTTTGAGCTGGGCTGCATGGCAGATGTCACCCAGCGCCCATACCCCTTCCACCCCCGTGCGGAGATACTCGTCGGTGACCACATAGCCGGCATCGTCGAGCTCCACCCCTGAGCGGGTCACGCCCAGCTGCTCGCCGTTGGGCACCCGACCGGTGGCCAGCAGCAGCACATCGCCGGTCACGTCCTGCGCCTCGGTGCGGACGGTGATCTGCGACCCTGCTTGGGAAACGTCGACGATGGGAGAGCCGAGAACGCAATCCATGCGCTGGCCCACGATCTGCGTGAACGCAGCCGACACGTCCTCGTCCTCGGCCCGCAGCAGCCGCTCGGAGCGGTTCACGATCGACACCGACACGCCCATGGCATCAAAAACATGGCCCAGTTCGGCGGCGATATAGCCCCCGCCCAAGATCACCAGCCGCTCGGGCAGCGCTTCCAGCCGCATGACGGTGTCGGAGGTGTGGTAGGGAATCTCGTCCAGGCCAGGGATCGGGGGGATGTACGGCCGGGCGCCGGCGGCCAGCACGATGTGGTCGCCGGTGAGCTGCTGCCCATTCACCTCAAGGGTCTTGTGGCCGACAAACCGGGCATCGCCGTTGAAGACGGTCACGTTGTCAAGGCTGTGGCGGTAGTCCTCCCCGCCTTGAGCAATGGGATCGATGCGCCCGAACACCCGGTCCACGATCTCGGGCCAGCGCACTGCGTCCAATGAGGTATCAACCCCTAGATGCCCGGTGTGGCCCGCTTGGTGAGCCATGTCGGCGGCGTACACGAACATCTTGGAGGGGATGCAGCCCCGGTTGAGGCAGGTGCCGCCGAATACGTCCCGTTCGATCAGCGCCACCCGCCAATCGTCGAAATCGGGGGTGAGGACGCTGTTGCCCGACCCGGTGCCCACCACCACCAGGTCGAAGTGCTCGGGTGAGTCAGCCATAGGCGGGATCAGCCGTCCTGGGGAGGCCCTTTGGCGGCTTGGTCCTCGTCGATGAGCTGGCCCCGGAAGCTGGGGTTGCGGCCCTTTTGTATGTCCTCGTGGCGCTGCATGATGGCTGGCGCGTACACGTAGTCGGTCCAGATGTAGAACTGGTTGTCGAGTACCGCGTTGTACACCAGCTCGGCCACCTCAGGAGGCTTCACCGCATCCTCGTAGATGGCCATCATCAACTGGATCCGCTCCTCGTCCTCAGGAGTGAGGTCGGGCGGGATGATCGGGGAGCGCAGCGTCTCGGGGCGGTTGCGCTCGGAGTTGATGATGTTGGTTGTCACCAGGCCGGGGCATAGCACCGATACCCCGACCGGCGAGCCGCTGTCTTGAAGCTCGTTGTAGAGCGTCTCCGAGATGGTCACCACCGCGTGCTTGGAAGCGTTGTAGGGACCGATATTGGGATACGAGGTGTGGCCGGCGATGGAGCCGGTGTTCACGATGTGGCCGTCGCCGTGCTCCATCAAGTGGGGCAAGAACACCCGGATGCCGTGAATCACCCCCCACAGATTCACTCCGAGGATCCATTCCCAGTCGGCGGTGGCGAGCTCGTGCATCAAGCCGCCGCCGCCCACGCCGGCGTTGTTGCACACTACGTTGACCTGTCCGAACCGGGCGAAAGCAGCCTCGGCCAGCTCGTCCATGTCCCGCTCGGAGCTCACGTCAGTGAGCACGCCCACTGCATCGATGCCGGCATCGTTCATCTCAGCCACCGCAGCGTCCATGGCGGGGCCTTCCACGTCGGCGATCATGATGCGGGCCCCGGCCGCCCCGAATCGGTCGGCCATGGCCCGGCCCATCCCGCTGGCCCCGCCGGTGATGACTGCTGCTTTGCCCTCAAGAGTGTCCATGGGCCGACGCTACCGCCTGTCTGCAACGGAAAGCGGTGTCGGAAACTAGGGTTCCCGCCGTGAGCACAGTCAACGCTGTCGTGATGTATCCGCTGGCAATGGAGGAGTCGGAGCTCGAAGATCTGCACCGCCGTTTTCCCGGCGTCAAGTTCGACAACATCGGTTATTTCGAGCCCCATGGGCTGCGGGATGCCAAGGCCAAGGGCCGGGTCACCGAGGAACTCCTGGCCACTGCGCCGCCCCTGACGGAGGCAGAGAAGGACACCATTGCCGGGGCCGACGTGTTGATGGCCCTCGACCTGCCTCCGGGAATCAGGGATTGGGCACCTCGACTTCGGTGGGTGCAGGCCATTGGCGCGGGCATTGGGCAACTCGAGCCGGCCAAGCTGAAGGCCAAGGGCATCATGCTGACCAACGCCGCCGGGGTGGCCTCTGCCCCGATCGCCGAGTTCGCCGTGGGCCGTCTGCTGGAGGTGTGGAAGGACATCCGGGTGCTGGAGCGCCAGCAGAAAGACCACCACTGGGAAATGCACCAGGGCCTGTTGGTGAAGGGGAAGACCATCGGCATTGTCGGCTTGGGGGCCATCGGACGGGACGTGGCCCGTCGGGCCAAGGCCTTCGAAACAACCGTGCTGGGCAACCGCCGCTCGGCCCAACCCGGCGACACCGATCCCGACGTCGATGAGCTCTACGGCCTCGACGGGCTCGATGAGATGCTGGCCCGCTGCGACGCGGTGGTGTTGTCGGCCCCCCACACCCCCGACACCATCGATCTGTTCGACGCCGAGCGCCTAGGACGGCTCAAGCCGGGCGCGGTGGTGGTGAATGTGGGCCGGGGGTCGATCATCGACGAGGACGCGCTGGTGGCCGCGCTGGAGTCGGGCCAAGTGGGTGCCGCGGTGCTGGACGTGACCCGAGAGGAGCCACTGCCCGCCGACAGCCCCTTGTGGAACGCCCCCAACATGTACTTGTCGCCCCACTGCTCCACCGCCCGCGAGGGCTACAACGAAGCCCTGATGGAGCTGTTCTGCGACAATCTGGAGCGCTTTCTGGCCAACGAGCCGCTTCGCAACGTGGTAGACCCCGACCGGGGATACTGAGAGCAGGGAGAAAAAGATGCCTTCAGACGCCTACAACGCCGCTGTTGCCGCTCTAAGGCAGCAGATGCAAGATGCCGCTGCTGGTCCGCCGGCCGACTTGGCCACGACCCGGGCCGGTTTCGAGGCGGCCTACAGCTCGATGCCCGTCCCCGACGGGGTGAGCTTCACTCCGGTGGACGCCGGCGGGGTTCCCGCCGAGTGGGTGACGCCCCCCGAGGTTGATGGCAACCGGACCATCATCTACCTGCACGGCGGCGGCTATGTGGTGGGCAGCCTGAACACCCATCGCCACGTGGTCAGCCGCATGGCGGTCGGGGCCAAGGCCCGGCTGTTGAACGTGGACTACCGACTCGCACCGGAGAATCCCTTCCCTGCCGCTTTGGACGACGCCATGGCCGCGTGGCAATGGCACCTGGCCAACGGGGGAGATGCGGCCCACACCGCCATCAGCGGCGATTCCGCCGGTGGGGGACTGACCATCGCATTGTGCATGAAGCTGCGCGACGAGGGTATGGAACAGCCCGCCTGCGCTGCCCCCATCTCGCCGTGGACCGACTTGACGTTCTCAGGCGATTCCATGACCGAGCGGGCCGACCGCGACCCCATGCTGGCCGGCGCCGATTCCCTGCACGGGATGGTCATGGCCTACGCGCAAAGCGTTGACGCCTCCGATCCCTACGTCTCACCGGTGTTCGGCGCCTTCGACAACCTGGCTCCCATGATGATCCAGGTGGGAACCGAGGAGGTGCTCTACGACGACAGCACCCGGGTGGTCAAGGGCATCGAGAACGCCAACGGCACCGTGGAGTTTCGGCCCTGGCAAGATATGATCCACGTCTGGCACCTTCTGGCCAGCATTGCCCCCGAAGCCGAAGATGGCATCGCCGAGATGGCTGCCTACATGGCGGAGAGGACTTAGCTGGCCGCCAACCTCGCGCCCAAAGTGCGGAGCTGTTGGGTGCCGGCGCCCAGGCTGCATTCGATGTGCTTGTTCCACAGTGTGTAGCGGTGCAGCGGGTAGTCGACGCTCACCCCCATGCCGCCGTGGACGTGCTGGGTGGCGTGGGCCACATCGTGGGCCCAGTGAGAGGCGTACCACTTGGCGATGGGCAGCCGTAGCGAAGCGTCGTTGCCCTCGGTCAAGTCGTAGAGCACGGCGTTGGTACAAAGCCGCACTGCCTCCACGTGCATGAATTGGTCGGCCAAGCGCTGGGTAACTGCTTGGAACGTGGCCACCGGACGCCCGAACTGCTCCCGCTCAGAGGTGTATTCGGCGGCCAGGCGCAGCGCCCGATCCACCACGCCCATCTGGGTGGCGCACAGCAGGGCGACGGCCCGATCGGCCAGCCACGCCACAGAGACGCTGTCGGCCTCCCCGATCGGCTCGCAGGGAACTCCATAGAAGCTCACCTGGTGTACCGGTTGAAGCCGGGTGGACACGCCCGCCTCCATGGTGATCCCGGGGTCGGACAGGTCCACCAAGAACAGGCCTGTTCCGCTGACAATGCCATTGTCAGTGCCGTCATCCAGTCCGGCTACCACCACGATCTTGGACGACGCGGCAGCGAACTCCACCACCTCTTTGGTGCCCACCATCTTGCCGTCCACCACCCGGGCCGTGGGGTTGGTGATGTCGTCGTTCAGATACTCCTGCAAGCCGAGGGTCAGAACGGTGGAACCGTCGGCACAGCCGGGGAGTTCTCGCTGGCGCTGCTCGTCGGAGCCGAAAGCGTCCACCGCCAGCGCGGCCAGCATCCCGCTCCACAATGGAAGCGGGGCGACATGGCGGCCTTGGGCCTCAAGAACCTGGCCGACGGCGATCAGGTCGAGTCCACCACCGCCGATTTCCTCGCTCAGACCGATGCCCACGAGCCCAGCTGCGGCCAATTCGCCGTAGAGGTCTCGGTCGAACCACTCGTCGGTAGCTTCGATTTCCATGAGCCGTTCCATGTCGAGGCGGTCGCCCATGATCCGGTTGGCGAGCTCGGAAACCGCCTGCTGCTCTTCACTAAGGGTGAAATCCATTTGCCGTTCTCCTCCGTGCGCTACTTGCGCCGCTTCTCGCGGGGCAGGCCGAGACCGGCCATGCCGATGATGTCCCGCTGGATCTCGTTGGTTCCGCCGCCGAAGGTCAGGATCCAACAGCCTCGGTAGGACTCCTCCATCCGACTGGAGAACTCGGCATGGGGAGAGCCCTTCTTGAGGTGGCCGGTAGCGCCCACCACCTCGGTCAGGCCGGAGTAGATGAGGTGCATCGACTCTGAGCCCCACACCTTGATGGTGGACGCCAGGGCCGGATTCACGGTGTTGTTCACCGTGGACTCGTAGGCCACCTTCCAGTTCATCAGGTCCAAGAACTCCACCCGGGCCCGGCACTCGGCCAGCTTGACCTGCACCCATTCCTGGTCGATCACCCGGCGGCCGTCGGGCAGCTTGGCCTCTTTGGCCCATTCCACCGCTTGGTTCACCAGATTGGCGATGCCCCCGGAGGCGCACAGCGACACCCGCTCGTGGTTGAGCTGGTTGGTGATGAGGCCCCAGCCCCCGTTCACCTCGCCCACCCGCAGCCAGTCGGGCACTCGCACGTTGTCGTAGAACGTTGAGGTGGTGTGGGATCCGCCCATGGTGATGAACGGCTGGATGTCGAATCCGGGGTCGTCGGCGGGGGCCAAGAACATGGTGATGCCCTTGTGGGCGGGGGCGTCGGGGTCGGTGCGGGCGGCCAGCCACACATAGTCGGCGTCGTAGGCCAGGCTGGTGAACTGCTTCTGGCCGTTGATGATCCACTCGTCGCCGTCGCGCACCGCCCGGGTCTTGAGGGCGGCTAGATCGGTGCCGGCGGTGGGTTCGGAATAGCCGATGGAGAAGTGCATCTCGCCGGCCAGGATCTTCTTCAAGAAGAAGTCCTTCTGGCGGTCGGTCCCGTACTCGCGGATGGTGGGGCCCACCGTGTTGATGGTGAGGAACGGCACCGGCACTTGGGCGGCCCAGGCCTCATTGAAGAAGATGTACTGCTCGATGGGGGTGAACCCCTTGCCGCCGTACTCAACCGGCCAGCCCACTCCTAGCCAGCCGTCGCTGCCGATCTGGCGGATCAGCGCCTTGTAGTCCTCATTGGCCTCGGTCTCGGTGTGACGGATCTTCGCCCGCACCTCATCGGTCATGAGGTTGGCGAAGTAGGTTCGCAGCTCCTGCTGGAGCTCAAGCTGGTCATCGGTCAATTCGACGCGCATGGGGTAAGTCTGACAGTCACAGGGCTCGTTGGGCTATCCAGGGTCTACAGTCCTGGGAGTAGCCTCAGATTGATGCTGGTTGTGGGTCTTACTGGCGGGATTGGAGCGGGGAAATCGACCGCAGCAACCCGATTTGCCGAGCTCGGGGCAGCAGTGATCGATGTGGACGCGATCGGGCGGCAGGTGCTGGCCCCTGGGGGTCGAGCCGAGCAGGGGGTGATCGACGCTTTCGGCCCCGCAATCGTGGATGCCCACGGGCACATCGATCGGGCCAAGGTGGCTGCCGAGGTGTTCGGCCGCCCGGATCGGTTGGCTGCACTGGAGGCAGTTAGCCATCCGGCCATCAACGCCGAGCTTGACGTGCAGATTCAGGAATTGGACGAAAGTGGAGAAGTCCAAGTGGTGGTGCTCGACATGGCAGTTTTGACCGAGAGCCGGCTGGGGCAGCTGGAATCGGGGCGGGGCTACACCCAAGTGGTGATGGTGGAGGCGCCCGAAGCAGTGCGCTTGCCCCGGCTGATCGAGCGGGGCCTCACCGAAGAGCAGGCCCGAGCCCGCATGGCCAGCCAGGCCACCGACGCCCAGCGCCGGGCGATTGCAGACCATGTGATCACAAACGGCGGCACTCCCGAAGAGCTGGCCGCGGCGGTGGATCAGGTGTGGGCCGAGCTGACCGGCGGCTAGCCGATCAGCAGGCAGTCTCTAGGAGCGGGGGACCGCTTCCCAGGGCTGGCCCTTGTAGGGGTCGGGCTCCTTGGGCAATCCCAGCACCCGCTCACCGATGATGTTGCGCTGCACCTCGTTGGTACCCCCGGCAATGCCCATCCCCGGCGAACTGATCACCCCGTCGGCCCACTGGCGGCCGTCATCGTCGTCGGTGGCCCAGGCTTGGCCCGACGCACCGGCCAGCTCGATGGCCAAGTCGGCTGCCTGGCGGCTGATCAGCGCGGCGTTCAGCTTGGCAATGGACCCCTCCGGTCCGGGCGCCCGCCCCGCCTCGGCCGCCTGGCGGATCCGCATCCCGATAAAGCCCTGGATCCGCTCCCTGATGTGGAGATCGACCAGAGCTCCTCGGGTCACGAGATCGGTATTGCGACCCCGCTTCTGGGCTTCAGCAATGAGCTGGGTGCTGCCCATGCGATTGCCCATGGCCCCAGAGCCGCCGGCGCCGATGGCCACCCTCTCGTACATGAGCATGGCCACTGCCACGTTCCAGCCTTCGCCCTCTCCCGCCACCAGGCTGTCGTGGCTCACCCGCACGTCGGTCAAGTAAATCTCATTGAAGTGCGAGCTCCCGTTGATCTGGCGTAGCGGCCGGATGTCCACGCCGGGCAGCGACAGGTCGATGATGAACATGGACAGCCCTCGGTGTTTGGGCTGGGTCGGATCGGTCCGGGCCACGCACAGCCCGTACTCGCAATACTGAGCGCCCGAAGTCCACACCTTCTGGCCGTTCAGCACCCACTCATCGCCGTCGCGCACCGCCCGAGTGGCCAGAGAGGCCACATCGGAGCCGGCGCCGGGCTCGGAGAACATCTGGCACCAGATGTCATCGCAGCGGATCATGCGAGATTGGAAGCGGGCCTTCTGATCGGCAGTGCCGAAGTCGTTCATCACCGGCAGGCACATCCCATGCGAGATGGCCGCGGGCACCAATGGCGCCTGATAGCGGGACAGCTCCTGGTTGAACACCTCTAGGTAGCTCTTGTCCAGGCCCAATCCGCCGTGTTCCACCGGATAGGCGATGCCCCCCAGCCCGGCGTCGGCCAGCGCGCCGTGGAATCGGCGGCACTCGGCCACCAGCGATTCCTCAGTCCATTCCAACGGCGGTTCACTGCGGGGAACGGCGTTGGCGGTCAGGAACTCTTGACTCCGCTGCCGAAACTCCTCGTGGGTGACAGTCATGGCCCAGACACTATTTCGTGGCCAATGCAGGTCACGTAGCCGAGAAGCACGCCACTAGGCCGCAGGGCGTACGGCTTCGGCCGGGTCCATACGGGATGCCCGCCAAGAGGGGTACATTCCGGCCACCAGCCCCACTCCCAGCGTTACCCCTAGGCCGACGCCGACAAACGACAACTCCACCGTCATCGGCCAGTCCAGCACTTGGGTAACCACCGCTACGACAGAGAGCCCGAGCACGATTCCCACCAAGCCGCCGAGGAGGGTCAGAAGCATCGACTCGATAAGAAACTGCACCGCTATGTGGATCTTCCGGGCGCCGAGGGCCCGACGTACCCCGATTTCGCCCCGGCGCTCCAGCACCGAGATGAGCATGATGTTGCCCACCCCGATGGCCCCCACCACGATGATGACCACAACCAGGAGGCTGAGCAGCGACTCGAAGTTCTCGCTGATGATCTCCCGGGCTTCAAGATCCAGCGACGACACTGCCACTTCGCCCGGCGCCTCGGGATTGGCCTGGCGCGGAAGCAGCTGTCGAACCTGCTCGATCACGTCCAAGTCGGCCTGCACCCAGATGCGCTCGGGGTTGTCGTCGGCGTCATAGAGCTCTTCGGCTACGGGGTATCCAATTAGCGCGGCTCGATTCAAGGTAAGCCCTTGGCTGATGGTGAACGGGTCCAGAACCCCTATCACTGCAAACTCGTGTCCAGAAATGTGGACGGTCGGGTTGGCGTATAGCTCGTCGAAACCCAGAACCTGGGCGGTATCGGATCCAAGCACCACCGTGGGGACTTGCACGGTGGCCGCATCGTGAAATCGGCCGTACGCCATTCCGCCCCGCAGCGGAATCAACAGATCCAGGTCGTCCTCGCTGACGGCAAAGAGGCGGATGCCTCCCGTCTCCACCTCAGGGATCAAATCAGTCTTTCGCATGGTGGCCGGTACTCGACGAATGGAGGCAACCACGTCCACCAGATCACGCATATGGGTGTCAATGGCCGCGGCTGCTCCAGGCAGCAGCTCGGGGTCGTCGGCAAAAGATGTGCCGGGCGTCAACTCCAACACGTCAATTCCCTGCTCCAGCAGGTCCCGCTGGGCGTCGGCTTCTCCGGAGTTGATGATGCCCACCAGCGCCACCAGGGAGGCCACGCCGATGGCGATGCCGATGGCGGCCATGGCCGTGCGGCCCTTCCGAGTCCGGAGTCCCAGCGTCCCCAGCGACAAAGCGTCGCGGATTCGCAGTCTGCTGCGTGAAGCGTTCTTCTTGGCGTCCCGGATTCGCAGTTTGCGGCGCGCCATATCAGGATTCCGCCGAGTCGTGGCTGATGCGGCCGTCGAGGATGGAGACCGATCGGGGCATCCTGGCGGCCAGATCCTGGTCGTGGGTGATGATCACAATGGTGGAACCCGCCCGGTTGAGTTCCAAGAAGAGTTCGACGATCTCCTCGGTGGTCTGAGAGTCGAGGTTGCCGGTGGGCTCATCGGCCAGCACGATGGCCGGATCGCCCAACAAGGCTCGGGCGATGGCTACTCGCTGGCGCTCACCGCCGGAGAGCTTGCCCGGGCGATGGCCCATTCGGTGGCCGAGCCCGACCCGCTCCAACACCTCGCGGGCCATCTGCCGCCTCCAACGCAGGCTGGCTCCCTGATAGAGGTTGCCTGAGGCCACGTTGTCGAGCGCCGACAACCCCTCGAGTAGATGGAATTGCTGAAATACGAACCCGATGCGCTGTCCTCGGACTGCGGACACTTCTCGATCGCGGACCCGCGACAGGGCTTGTCCGTCCACAATGACATCACCCGAACTGGGACGGTCCAGCGCCCCCATGATGTTCAGCATGGTGCTCTTGCCCGATCCAGAGGGCCCGACCACTGCTACCAACTCGCCGGCGCGAATCACCAGATCCAGACCGTCAAGGGCTCGCACTGGGGGAGTGCCCGGGTAGTGCTTGACCACCTGGTGCAGCTCCAGCACCTTCCGGGGCTCGGATGACATCAGAATGCTCTCTGAGAGCGTTCCAGACTTGTTTCGGCTGGGGGTCGCGCCACTAGGGGATGCGCACGAGGTCGCCCACTTCGAGATCGCCGCCCGTGATCTCCACGAAAGCGTCGACAAAGGTGCCGACCTCGACGGGAACCAGGGTTGTTGCCCCTTCTTGGACCACCTCCACCGAGAAGCCTCCGTCCACGGTGGCGATCAACGCTGAAGCGGGAACCACCAGGGCATTGGGGGTTACCTCTTTGGTGATCGTCCAGTCCACCGGAGCGGCGTCGAATCGGGCCGATGCCTCTCCGTCCAGCAGGACGATGATCACCTCAATGGTCGGATCACCCGGCGCACCGGTTTGGGGGTTGGTCAATCGAGTGGCCACCCGGGCCACTTCTGCGACTGCACCGGGGGTGACCCGGCCGTCGGGGAGCTCTACTTCAACTCGATCCAACCGGTTTACGATCTCGGCATCGGCGGGGTCGAGATTGCTGACGATCTCCTGGTCTTGACCGGTGATGGTGAAGGTGGCTGCTTGAGCCGAGATCGTCTGACCCTCGATCACATTCACCGATGAGATGCGGATGGGGGCTTCGATGAACACCACGAAGCCCATGTCGATGACTCCGGTCTTTTCAACTCCTAGGCGGTTTTGCCATTCCTCCACCAGATCCTCGGTGACTCGGGTGAAATCCTCATCGATAGTCATGTCCTCGTAGCCGGGCAATCTCATGTCGGCCAAGGCCTGCTCGAGTTGCTCGACATCGGGACCCTCCTCCATGTCACGCTCAAAGGGGCGGTACATGGGCCGCTCTCCCCGGAGCAGCACAACCGGATAGCTGTTTACCTCGAAGAGGACATCGCCAACATCGAGCACATCGCCCTCTGTCGGCAGGCGTCCGGTAACGACACCGGAGGTGTTGGTGTGCAGTGCTTCAGGATCGCCATAGCCGAGAGTCCCGGAGAACTCCTCAGTGTCGATCAAGTCGCGCCGCACCACTTCGGCAGTGTTCAGCTCTTCAGTGTCCCGTAGCACGCTGGCGCTGACCGTGGGGCCTGGGGCGGGTGTCGATCCCTCACCGGCTGGTTGTGGCGCCTGGGTGCTGGTAGCTGAAGACTGTGCGTTGGAGGTGCTCTGTGGGCTGCTGGCCGTGACTTGAGCCGCTGGGGTCGGGTCGTCAGGTGGTGGGGGAGCGGCGGCCTCGTTGGGCTCCGCTCCGCCGAACACCGGGAGGCACACTCTCAACGCAGCTTGAATTTCGGGGGTCACCCCTGAGCCGTCGCCTTGTCCGGGAAACCCGGTATTGGGGTACTGGCCGAAATCGGGATCGGGAAATTCGTCCAGCCCTTGGTCGCGCATGCACTGGGAGAACGCCACCGCGTTCTCTTCTTGCTCTACCTGCTGCACGTTGGTGTCCTGCTGCGGCGCGAGTGCGATCAACTCGCTGAAGACGCTGGCGCAGGTTTGGAGCGCTGGGGCCAAACCGGGCTGGGTGAAGCTCACCCCGGCTTCCTGCATGGCCCTGAGGAACGAGGCCTGATCGACGATTTGCGAGCTGTCGATGTCGGGGAAGTCGGGGAAGCCCTCGTCGCGAATGCAGCGGGAGAAGTCCACGAACGCCTCATCGCGCAGCCGCAGAAGTTCTTCTTCGGAGAGCTCTTGCTCATTGTCAGCCTGGGCGGGGACCAGCGTTTCGTAGATCTCCTCCGGCAGCGATTCGCCCGGCGCCGGGTCTGGAGCAGGTTCGGCGGGAGGATTGGCCACGTTCTCCAGCGCTTCGAACAGGCCCTCGGGCATGATCTCGCTCAGGTCGGTGGCGGCCACCTCGTTGGTTTCCTCGCCTACGGTCCCGCATGCACCGGCTGCCATTGCCACCGCTAGCAGAGCACTCGCAATCCATGCTGGATGTCGGCTTTTTCGGGGGTGGTTCATGATGGTTCCAGTCCAAATAGTTGCCGGGCGTTGGCTCCAGCTATTGCGATCTTGTCGTCATCTGACAGATCCGACTCAAGCAGCTGCCCCAGGATGTGGCTGATGCGCTGGCCGAGCGGCCAGGAGTACAGGTCGGTCCCATAGACGTAACGGTGGGCGCCGTGCTGGTGCACATGGTTGGCGATGAAGTCGAAATTGTACGAAAGGCTGCAATCGAACACCAGATTGGGATAGGTGGCAGCCAGGTGGCCGCAGTGCTTGGTGCCCTCGTGAGTGGAGTAGCCGTCGAGCACCAGCATGGTGAGATCGGGGTGGCGGGAGGCGAGCAGCCCCACTTTCCAAAGCGACTCCTCCGCAGTCTCATCCAGCGCGTGGACCACCGGGAGCAGGCCCAGCTCGCCCATGGCGCCCACGTAGGTGTTCACCCAGTGGTTGTCGAGGCTCACCCCCTGGAAGCGAGTGTGGAAGCTCATGCCGACCAGGCCGAGCGGCCCGGCGGCCCGCTCCAACTCGCCCAGGCTGATCTCGCCGTCGCGGGGCTCCACGATGCCGATGGCCACCGGGAAGCGATTGGGGGTGGCGTTGCGGTAGGCGGCGATCTTGTCATTCACCGCCTGGGTATCGGCATGGCCGTTGGGCCGCAGATAACCATGACCGGGAATCACCGCGGCCTGGTCTATGCCGCCGGAATCCATGATCTCGATGCGCTTAACCAGCTCCAGGGCAGCGTAGGCCTTGGGATCGGGGGCCTCCTCAGGCGGCAGGCCCAGCGCACCTGAGGCGTCGCCCACATGGTGGTGGACGTCGAAGACCGATATGCCCGAGGCGGCGTTCATCGCTATCTCCGCTTGAACTCCGGCTTTCGCTTCTGGCTGAAGGCCAAGGGGCCCTCTTTGGCGTCATCGCTCTGGAACACCTTCCAGCCGTATTCAAACTCGTGGGCCAGAGCCTCTTCTTCGGTCATGCCGTCGGTCTCGTGCAGGGTGCGGAGAATGGCCTCCACTGCCAGGGGACCGTTCTCGCAGATGACCGCGGCGATCTCCTTGGCCTTGTCAAGCGCCTGGCCGTCGGGCACAACGTGGCCGACCAAGCCGATGTCTTTGGCCTCGGCGGCGGTGATGTGCTTGCCGGTGAGCAGGATCTCCGCGGCCACGGTGTAGGGGATTTGGCGGCGCAGCCGCACTGCGGAGCCGCCCATGGGGTAGAGCGACCAGCGGGCCTCTGACACCCCGAATCGGGCGCTCTCCCCGGCCACGCGGATGTCCATAGCCTGGAGGATCTCGGTGCCCCCGGCGATGGCTACTCCCTCGACGGCGGCGATGATCGGCTTGGTAGGCCGATAGCTGCGCAGCAAGGCCTTCCAGTGGAGCTCGGGGTCGGCGGCCTGACGGGCGGCCACGTCGATTTCAGGGTCGGCGTTGCCGGCGTCGCCGCTCATGGCCTTGAGATCGGCGCCCGAGCTGAAGTTGCCTCCTGCGCCAGTCACGATGATGCAGCGGATGTCGTCGTTGTTGTCGGCCTCCTCGTAGGCGTCCAACATCCGCACCATCATCGCTCCCGACAGGGCGTTGTAGCGCTCGGGGCGGTTCATGGTGATGATGATTGATTGGCCGTCTCGTTCCACAATGGCGTCGGGCACCGGGTGTTCTCCTTTGTCGTGGCGCAATATCTGGCAGCCCCGAAAACTAGTGGGCCGGTGCCTATTGGGGCGAAACGGCTGTTTCCCTATGAACCGGCGTCTTGGAGGTCCTCGATGGGCGGACAGGCGCAGAACACGTTCTTGTCGCCGTGGGCGCCGTCGATCCGACCGACAGGGCACCAATACTTGCGCTCGCGAATCTCCGGGAGGGCGAAGGCGGCCTGCTCCCGGGAGTAAGGGCGATCCCAGTTGTCGTCGGCGATTGCGGCTGCGGTGTGGGGAGCACGGCGCAGCGGGCTGTCTTCCATGTCGATCAGCCCGTCGGCCACGTGGTCGATCTCCGCTCTAATGGCTGTCATGGCCGCTACGAAGCGGTCGAGCTCAGCCTTTGACTCCGATTCGGTGGGCTCCACCATCAGTGTGCCCGCCACCGGGAACGACACCGTGGGGGCGTGGAAGCCGAAGTCGATGAGCCGCTTGGCCACGTCTTCTACGGTGACGCCAGTCTGGGCGTGGAGGGGACGCAGGTCGATGATGCACTCGTGGGCCACGAGGCCGTTCTCACCGGTGTAGAGCACCGGAAACAGGCCGTCGAGCCGTTTGGCCAGGTAGTTGGCGCTGAGCAGGGCCACCCCGGTGGCATCAGTCAGCCCCTCGCCGCCCATGGCGGTGATGTAGGCCCAGGAGATGGGCAAGATCCCGGCCGATCCCCAGGGGGCGGCGGAGACGGCCCCCACCCCTGTGGACGGGCCGGCCTCGGCCACTACCGGGTGGTTGGGCAGGTGCGGGGCCAGATGGGGGCCGACCGCCACGGGGCCCACCCCGGGCCCGCCCCCGCCGTGGGGGATGCAGAACGTCTTGTGGAGGTTCAGGTGGGACACGTCAGCGCCGAATTGCCCGGGCTGGGCCACTCCCACCAGGGCGTTGAGGTTGGCGCCGTCGAGGTACACCTGGCCGCCATGGGCGTGAATCAGGTCGCACACTTCGGTCACTGTGGCCTCGTAAACGCCGTGGGTGGACGGGTAGGTGATCATGAGGGCGCTGAGCCGGTCGTCGTGCTCCTCAACCTTGGCCTTCAGGTCGTCCATGTCTACGTTGCCGTCGTCGTCACAGGCCACGACCACCACTCGCATGCCGGCCATGACCGCGCTGGCTGCGTTGGTGCCGTGGGCGGAGGCGGGGATGAGGCACACGTCCCGCTGGTTCTCGCCTCGGGCGGCGTGGTAGCCCCGAATGGCGAGCAGGCCGGCCAACTCGCCCTGGGAGCCGGCGTTGGGCTGGAGCGACACTGCGGCGTAGCCGGTGATGGTCACTAGCATCTGCTCCAACTCATCGATCAGTGCCCGGTAGCCCTCGGTCTGATCAGAGGGGGCAAAGGGATGCATGGCGGCGAACTCGGGCCAGCTCACCGGCTCCATCTGGGTGGTGGCGTTGAGCTTCATGGTGCACGACCCCAGCGGGATCATGGTTCGGTCTAGGGCCAGGTCTTTGGAGGCCAAGTGGTGCAGATAGCGCAGCATCTCGGTCTCGCTGTGGTACAGGTGGAATGTCGGGTGGGTCAGGTACTCGCTGGTCCGCACACCGTCGGACGGCAGGGCGTCGGGAGTCGTCGCGTCAAGGTCGTCGATGTCTTGGGGATCGGCGGCAATACCGAAGGCCCGCCACAAAGAGAGCAGCGTGCTCCGGGTGGTGGTCTCGTCCAAAGAGAAGGCCACGGTGTCGTCGTCAACTGGGCGCAAGTTGAGCCTCTCGGCCAATGCCGCGGCCACGACCTCTGAGGCCTGGCTCGGTACTCGGACGGTGACGGTGTCGAAGAAGTGCTCGGCGGCCAACTCGAAGCCGGCCTGCCGTACCCCGTGGGCGGCAATGGCGGTCAGGCGGTGGACCCGCTGGGCGATGCGGGCCAGCCCTTCGGGGCCGTGGTACACGGCGTACATGGCGGCCATAACCGCCAACAGCACCTGCGCGGTGCAGATGTTGCTGGTGGCCCGCTCCCGTCGGATGTGCTGCTCTCGAGTCTGGAGGGTGAGCCGGTAGGCCACCGCTCCGGCGTCGTCGATCGATACCCCCGCCAATCGGCCGGGAAGCGATCGCATGGCCGATTCGGGCACGGCTATGAATCCGGCGTGGGGGCCGCCGAAGCCCAGCGGCACCCCGAACCGCTGCGACGAGCCCACCACCGCGTCGGCGCCCAGCTCGCCGGGCGGGGTCAACAGGCAGAGCGCCAGAAGATCGGTGGCCACCGCCACCAGGGCGTTGACGTTGTGCGCGGCGGCGATGATCCCGCTCAGATCGCCGATGCGCCCCGAACTGCCGGGATACGACACCAGCACTCCGAACGCCCCGTCGGCAAGCTCCTCGATGTTGGCCTGTTCTAGGTCGGCGATCACCACCTCGATGCCCAGCGGTTCGGCGCGGGTAACCACCACGTCGATGGTCTGGGGGTGGGTGTCGGCGTCGACGATGAACCGGTCGTCAGGGGCCTTGCGGTTTAGCCGCCGCAGCAGCGTCATGGCCTCGGCGGCCGCGGTGCCCTCGTCGAGCAGCGAGGCGTTGGCCATGCCCATGGCGCAGAGGTCAGTGACCATGGTCTGGAAGTTGATCAGCGCCTCCAGGCGACCCTGGGAGATCTCCGGCTGATACGGCGTGTATGCGGTGTACCAGGCGGGGTTCTCCAGCACGTTGCGTCGTATCACCGGCGGGGTGATGGTGTCGTAATAGCCCATGCCGATCAGCGAGGTGACCACCCTGTTGCGGTCGGCCAGCTCCCGCAGCGCCTCGGTGGTGGCCGCCTCCGTCAACCCGGGAGGCAGATCCAGAGGGTCCGTAGAGCGGATGTTGGACGGAACGGCGGCGTCCACCAGATCCGACAAGCTCTCGCAGCCCAGCTCCGCCAGCATCTCCGCCTGGTCCTCAGGACTGGGCCCGATATGGCGGGCCTGAAACTCATCGGGATTTTCTAGAGCAGCCAGGCTGTTGGGGGGAGTGGTTACTGAGCGCGCTGTCGGCACTGGCACGGTGGTCTAGCTTACCGGCGCTCTCGGCGCTTACGGGGCCACGGCAGCCCCGTCGTTCAGCCCGTAGTCAGGGAACGGGCCGAAGAAGCCGTGCTCGTAGAGGCCGAAGCCCTCCTTGCCCTCATAGCTAAAGCGGGCGACGTGGTCCACCACTCCGTATTGGCCGATGGGCTTGACCTCGGTATCCACGTCGTACACCTTGCCCTGGACCACCAGTTCGGGGCCTTGGTACATGCCGTGGCGCCAGTCGGCGTCCATGCCGTAGCCAGTGCCCACCGACACGTAGTTCACCAGCAGGGGCTCGCAGTCGATCTCCAGCCCCGATTCGGGGAAGGAAATGGTGGAGTGAGTCAGCACCCGGGTGCCGGACTCGAAAGTGTGGTCGTGCTCGGGCCGGCCCAATTCCTCGTCGGGACGCCCGTCAGCCCAAATGCGCTTGGCCTCAACCAGTTTCCGGCTTCCATCGGGCTGCTCGTGGTTCAAATAAAGCACGGCGTGGTCGTCGAACAGCATCGGAAAGTAGTTCCACATGCCGGCCATGACATTGGAGCCCTCGCGAATGCCGTCCGACTCGGCCTCGCCCACTGGGCGGATGCCCCAGGAGCGGTCACGGGCGCCCCCCCACCGGTCCGGGGTTACCTGGAAGTCCTCGCCGCCTACCGACAATGTGCCCTCCCACCGGCCGAGCTGGGCAAAGCGCTGAGTGTTGAATACCACGCGGCCCTCATTGCGGATGTGCTGGTTGGGCTCGGGAATGGGCCGGATGGCCGCATTCCAAGTGACGTCCATGGCAATGGTGTGCTCGCTGGGCTCCACGATGACCCGCAGCTTCTTGAGCGGCTCGATCACTTCGATGCGAATGGGGCCGACCGTTTGGTCCATGCGGTCGGTGAGCGGCCGAGACGCCCGGATTACGTGCTGCTTGGCTCCCCGTGCGACGCAGCAGAATGCGTCGTGGACGCCCAGGTTCGGATATTGCCCCATTCCGAAGATGGCAAAAAGCTCGCCGCTGGAGCTGTGCAGGTTGAAGTAATAGCGGTCGTAGAAGTTGCGATCGGTGGTGGCCACGTGGCGGATCCAGTCGGGGGACTGGTGAACCGGGAAATCGTCCCAGGATGAGATGCTCATTGCTGTCCTTTCAGTTTCCATTGCGCGGTGGCCTACCTTATGTCCTCGTACCAACGGCAATAGAAGGCAGATGGCCATGAATAACACGATGGAAGGCAAGGTGGCGCTGGTCACCGGTGGGGCTAGCGGCATCGGCCAATCCGCCGCAGTGTTGTTCGCTCGGAGAGGGGCGAGCGTCGCGGTGGCCGACCGGAATACAGAGGGGGGTGCCGAGACAGTGGCCCTGGTCCAGGCCGAAGGGAGCCAGGCCCAGTTTATTGAGACTGATGTAACCGACGAAGATCAAGTGGCCGCCCTGGTGGGATCGGTGGTGTCGGCATTCGGCCAGCTCGACTACGCCTTCAACAACGCGGGCATCACCCACCCCTCCAGGCTGTTCCACGAGCTCACGCTCGAGCAGTGGGATGAGATGATCGCGGTGAACCTGACCTCGGTGTTTCTGTGCATGAAGCATGAGATCATCCAGATGCTGGAACAGGGCGGTGGGGCCATCGTGAACACCGCGTCGGGGGCGGCCATCATTCCTGCGCCTGGCCAGCCCCACTACACCGCGGCCAAACGGGGAGTGCTGGGGCTGACCACCTACGCCGCCGACGAGCTCAACAACAAGGGCATCCGGGTCAACGCCATCTGCCCGGGCATGATCGACACCCCGATGGTGGCGTCGTGGCGGGAGTCGAGTCCGGAAATGGCCGAGGCAGTGATCCAGATGATGCCCGGCGGGCGCCTGGGGCTGCCCGTGGAGGTGGCCGAGGCTGCCGTATGGCTGTGCAGTGACGAAGCCCGCTGGGTGTCGGGCGACACCATGGTGGTCGACGGCGGGATGCTCAACCGGTAGCAGCCAGTGCGTATGCTGCGACCATGACGAGGACGCAATTGGCCGCGGTGGAGGGGCTGTTCACGCTCGACTCCGATGAGCCCCGGCTGATCGGGGGGCGGGCTCGCAGCCGCGGCTCCTATTTCTTTCCCAAGGCTCTGGCGGGCTCTGACCCCGCATGTTTGGGCGATGAGGTCGACGAGGTGTTGCTCAGCCGCACCGGCCAGCTGTGGTCGTACACCACGGGCGAGTACGCCCCGCCTGCGCCGTATGTCATTCCCGGCGATGACTTCGAGCCCTATGTGGTTGCCGCGGTGCGGCTGGCCGAGGAGAACTTGGTGGTGCTGGGCCAGGTGGTGGAAGGCGTGTCGGTGGAGGACCTCTCGGTGGGCATGGAGATGGAATTGGTGATCGATGTGCTGTATTCCGATGACGAGCATGACTATCTGGTGTGGAAGTGGTCGCCGATACCGATAAGCGAGAACGGAGACGACTGATGGACGAGATCGGTCGGAAGGGAAGCGGGTGAGGTAGCAAATGGACGAGATCGCCATCCTGGGTGTGGGCATGCACCCGTGGGGCAAGTGGGGCCGAAACTTCGTGGAGTACGGGGAAAAGGCGGCCCGCGACGCGCTGGCCGACGCCGAAGTGGGCTGGGACGAGATCCAGTTCGTGTCGGGGGCCAACAGCGTGCGCTGCGGCTATCCGGGCTACGTGTCGGCGTCTACCTTTGCCAACGCCCTGGGGTTCACCGGCTGCCAGTTGGCCAGCTCGTACGCAGCGTGCGCCTCGGGGGCTACGGCGCTGAGCATCGCCCGGGCCCAGATCCTGTCCGGTGTGTGCGACGTGGCCTTGGTGGTGGGGGCCGAGTCCACCCCAAAGGGATTCTTCGCCCCCAACGCCGGGGAGCGCCACGAAGACCCCGACTGGCTCCGGTTCCATCTGGTGGGAGCCACCAACCCCACGTACTTCGCCCTCTACGCCCGGCGGCGCATGGAGCTGTACGGCGACACCTCCGAGGACTTTGCCGCGGTGAAGGTCAAGAATTCTCGCCACGGAGTGTTCAACCCCAACGCCCGCTACACCAAGGAATACGACGTTGACGACATCGCCAACTCGCCAATGGTGGCCGACCCGTTGCGCCTGTTGGAGATCTGCGCCACCTCCGACGGCGGGGCCGCCCTGGTGGTGTCGAGCCTGGAATGGGCGGCCAGCCGGGGGGTGGGCAACCCGGTGCGGGTTTCGGGCATATCCACAGTGAGCCCCACCTACCCGAACAGCGTGATCGAACTGCCCTATCTGGCGTCGGACTCGTGGGCCGCCATAGGCGACGAGACAATGACGTTCAAGGACAACATCGCGGCCCGGGCCTATGAGGAGGCCTCGGTGTCGCCCGAAGATCTGGACTTCGCCGAGGTGTACGACCTGTCGTCGGCCTACGAGCTCGACTGGTATGAGCACATCGGGCTGTGCGAGCGGGGCGACGCCGCCAAGTTGCTGCGAGCTGGTGACACTTCGTTAGGCGGACGCATCCCGGTGAACCCCTCGGGCGGGCTGGGTGCCTTCGGCGAGGCCGTTCCGGCACAGGCCATCGCGCAGGTGTGCGAGATGGTGTGGCAGCTCCGGGGCGAGGCCGGACACCGCCAGGTGGAGGGGGCCAAAGTGGGCCTGTCCATCAACCACGGCATGTTCGGCCACGGTTCCTCGGTGATCTGCACCCGCTGACCGGCTCGCCCGGTTCTCGGTACTGGGGAGCTCCCTCTGGCTAGAGTGCCCGCCATGGCACCACCTGACCTGCTCAGCTCCGACGAAGATCGCTACGACGTGTACCGGGTGTACCGGGACGAGTATCCGTGCTTTCACGACGAGGCGTCCGACACGTGGTTTGTGAGCCGCTACGCCGATGTGGAGCACGTGTTCAAGAACCCGGATTTCAGCACCGACATGTACGAGTGGATGATCGAGCCGGCCCACGGGCCGACACTGCTGTCCAAGCATGGGGCTGAGCATTCCCGCTACCGCAATCTGGTCGCGCCCTTCTTCCGGGGGGCATTGCTGGAGGCCGATTTCATGCCCATGATCGAGGCCCAGGCTCGCTCGATGATCGACCAGTGGATCGACGACGGGAGCTGCGATCTGGTTGAGGGCTTGTCGAGGTACCTGCCCATCAAGGTGATCGTGGCCATGCTGGGCCTGCCCGATGAGGACCATCCCAAGTTCCAGGACTGGTATGAGTCGATCAACCGGTTCGTGTCCAACATCAACCAGGACCCCGACATCATCGCGGAAGGGGAGCAGACCCGGGTGGAGTTCCAGGAGTACCTGATGCCGGTGATCGCCGAGCGCCGCCGCAACCCCGGTAACGACTTGCTGTCGAATCTGGTCACGGCTGAGATCGACGGCAGCGGCCTTTCCGACATCGAGGTCAAGTCGTTCACCAGCCTGCTTTTGACTGCCGGGGGAGAGACCACCGACAAGGCCATCGCCAGCTTGTTCAAAAACTTGCTGGAGCACCCCGATCAGCTCGATCAGGTGCGCAATGAACGCTCCATGGTCACTATGGCGGTGGCCGAGACTCTGCGCTACAGCCCGCCCGCCCACTGGATCCAGCGTCTGCCCCACGAGGAGGCCGAGCTGCCGTCGGGCACCGGCACCATTCCGGCGGGGGCCACCGTGACCGGCATCATCGGCGCTGCCAACAGGGATGAGCGTAAATACACCCACACCGACCCCGAGCTGTTCGACATCAACCGAAAGGACCTACCGGCCTCCAGCGCCTTCGCCGCCAACGCCGAGCACACCACCTTCTGCTTCGGCCGCCACCACTGCGTGGGCTCTTATCTGGCCAAGGCCGAGATCGAGGCCGCGCTCAACATCGTGCTCGACTGCACTGAGAACCTCCGCTTTGCCGATGGCTTCGAGGCCAAAGAGGTCGGCGTTTTCCTCCGGGCGCCGTCCGAGCTCAAGGTGGAATTCGACCCGATCTAAGCCGTGTGAGATGACCCCTGATCGGCACTCTGGCCTGTCGGTCACAGCCTCCGCTTGAGGAATTGATTGAACATCGGCACTGTGAAGGCGATCACGTCGTGCGCGGGGGAGAAACACAGACCTCGCTTGATCAGAGAATCGCGAATTGTCGAGACCTGCCGAGTGGTCTTTCCCAGCGACCTGGCTACTTCGCTAGAGCGACAGTCCTGCGCTCCCAATGAGGCCATGGCAGCCAGATACTCGCGCTCTGCCCGCGTCGTCCTGTCAAACCTGACAGCGAAGAACCCCTGATCTAGCTGCTCTTTGGCAAGCGGCACTGCCGTGATGACATCTTGGCGGGTGATCCTGTCCGGGCCGGGTGCCATCCGCCATGCCTGCATCCCGAACTCCTGCAAGAAGTATGGGTAGCCCGAGGTTGCATCAAGCACCGCCTCCAAGGCGGATGTCTCCCATTCAACGTTTTCTTCTTCGGCGGGTGAGGCCAATGCCTCGAAAGCCGCTTCTCGGTTGAGGCTTTCTATGGGCGAGAATACGAACAGACGCTCTGCATAAGACCTCGCTTCGCCGAGCAAGCCGAGCAGAGATGGAAGTCCGGCGCCGGCCACAATCAGGGGAAGCTGAAGCTGGCTGACTTCGTGCAGGGCCATCAGCAGCGGTGTAAGGCGCGCCGCGGGCAGATACTGGATCTCGTCTATGGCGAACAGCACTCCGGTTCGTTGATCCTGGGCCAACTGTCCAACGACTCGGAACAAATCAGCCAAGTCGCGACCCAGGTCGCCGGAGTCGGCGCGCCCTGGAACCGGATCAGGCTCGAAACCCAGGGTAACCGCCCCACCGCCTGGAACTTCCCATGCAAGTTGAAATGACTTGAGCACCCCCAATGCACTTGCCCCCCATTCCGCAAGGCGCTTCCCGGGAGAGAGATCCAAGATGGCCGTTCGCGCCAGCCTTGCCGCGGCTTGAGCAAGGTCTGTGCCCTCATCGCATTCGTAGTGCTGGCAGACCCAACCCCGCTGGGCGGCGATGGCATTGAACTCGCGCAGAAGAACCGTTTTGCCCACACCGCGAAGGCCGACAAGCATCTGGCTCCGTCCGGCCCGTCCGCGATCTAGGCGTTGGACCGTCACGTCGAACTCGGAGATCTCGTTATCGCGGCCTGCAAGCGCTGGTGGGGGGCTTCCGGCCCCCGGGCTGTAAGGATTTCGATGGGCTTCCACCGTTGTTTCCTCCCATTATGAAAATTGCCGGGGACTTTATACCCACTTCTAGCATAGTATAGTGAATATAATTATACATAACTAGAAATGAATAGAAACGTGTTTGGGGGGTGTCTGCGCTCCCGGGTAAGGCAGCGTATGGCCCGCGGCCAGTAGCGCTCGCGGTGATACGCTGATAGCACCGGGTACAGGGGATTGGTGCCAGATAGACGATTTTCCTACTATTGGAGCCTCAAGCGTTGTACTGACGCTCAATCGTCCGGAGAGGGGACAACTATGAAACGCACTTTGTGGAAGCTACTGGCTGCGCTGCTGGCATTGACATTGGTCGCCGCGGCGTGCGGCAACGACGACGACAGCGAAGTGGCCGCCGGTTCTGATATCACCATTGGCTACCTCCAGTGGATCTACGCTGATGAGGCTGGCAAGAGGATCGAAGACGCGGCCAAGGAAGCGGTTGACTTCTTTGGATGGGGCTGGGAGACGTGCGATGCCAACGGGGACACCACACAGATGCCGGTGTGCGGCAACCAGCTTCTTGACGCCGACATCGATGTGATGCTTACCGATGGCATTCCTGAAGCCTTCATTACAGATGTGCTGGAACGGGCTGCCGAGATGGAAATTCCAGTACTTTCAGCTGGTGGCGAGGTGGACCCCCGTGATCACTACATTGCCAGCTTCGCCTCCGATGACACCGACCTCGGTGTGCAGTTGGCCAACTACCTGGTGGAACAGTTCCCCAATGGCGCCCGCATAATTGTTCAACGAGTTCCGGCTGCGTGGAGCGACAAGAGGATCGATGGGCTCAACTCAGTTATCCAGGGAAATAACATTGAAATTGTCGATATGTGGGAGGGTGATTTCGCCAACTTGGTTGCTGGCACCGAAGCAGATGTGACCACCAAGCTCCAACAGTTTGACGACATTGATGCGGTTTGGATCAATTTCTCGGTGGCGTCCATCGGCGCTGCGTCGGCCATCGGCGCGCTGTACCCCGACGGCGACGATCCGGAGCGCCCACAGTTGCTGACCTTTTATGCCAATCCCACCACCGTCAACGACATCCGCACCGGTCGGGTGGACGCCGCTGTGGATGAGAAGCTGGAGTGGCAGAGTTGGGCCCAAGTTGACGCAGTTGCTGCTTGGCTAGAAGACGGTACCGAACCAAGTCAAGAAAGGGCACCGACCTATGATGGTCGGAACTTCTCGGTGCGCCAGGTGGTCACCATCGACACCGTCAACGCCATGCCGGCCGACAGCACAGAGGTCCCCGCCCCTAATCCGCCGGGAGATTATGAAGAGTTCTTCCGCAACAAGTGGTGCGACGAGTACAGCGGGCTGCCCAACTGCGGCTAGACAAGGCACCGCTGATTTAGTCAGACGCGCGACGGGCCGGTGGCTGCCCAAGCCGCCACCGGCCCTTCGCGCTACGGTTCCTACTCGT